>QNFO01000022.1 GCA_003646355.1 Gammaproteobacteria bacterium | reverse complement strand
CTGCCGGCTCTACGCTTTAATGGTCAGCGGCCCGGTGTGCGTAACGAGGCTCCCGTTCATGGGCAGCACAATGCAAAATATTTACCGGACTAATTACGCCTTAAAATGGCCGAGCCAGAGCTGAAGCCTCTTACCCACCTGCCAGCAATTCGGCCATAGCGCCACCCATCGAAAAAACCGAACCAAAATCATCATGCAATACAAGAAACCATAATCTTGAGTTATAATGCCCGGCTTATCTCAACGGCCTCTGGTAACAAATAGCACATGGTAATTTTGACCGCTGCCCCATCCTTTTACTCTTCATTTAAACGTTTCCTTCAGTTCAGCCTGCTACTTATCAGTAGTACTCTGTATCCGCTAATAAGCCACAGCGCATCCGATGGCAACCTCTCAATGGGTATGCTTTCGGCAACGAAACAACTCACTGACACCCATACCCTGTTTCTCGGTGGCGGTACTCTGGTGGAAAACTTCAAGGGTGACTTGGGCGTCATTGGTGTGCTCGGCAAGGTCAACAATGCCGTTACCTGACGCGTCGCTTATTTTGCCTACAGCCCCAATGTCAAAGGCGACAGGCGGCGCTATGACAACCGCCTACGGGGAGCATTGACCTATAAACACGATTTTAACAACTGGCGTTTTTTCCATCGCTCGCGGCTTGAATACCGCCATGGCGACATCCCCTCGGGCTATCGCTATCGGCCGACCTTTAATCTCTCTCACCCACTAAAAATTGGCAATAAACAGATCCGGCCTTTTGTTGAATACGAACCCTTTTACGATTTTAAGATGCATACCCATAGTTTATCGCTGTACACCCTGGGCTCTGTCATCCCCATCGGCAAGCGTATGACGCTGATCCTCGCCTATTTTCACATACATAATATTGAGGCGGGCACTCACACCGATGGACCGCAAGTGCTTCTCAATGTGCGTTTTTAGACCGGCCAGCTTAAACCTCTAAAAAAACCGCTTACGCACTGAGTTTCAGCATTGAATATCAAGCGCCTTACTTGTTGATATTCAGCGACTTGGCTACTATACGCGCCCCTGTCTACTATCCAGTCTGGTCGTTTTATGTCTCTATTTGATTTCGCCGATGGCCGCGAGGGTTACTACGGCGATTACGGCGGTACTTTTTTACCGGAAATTCTCGCCACTACGGTTGAAGAATTGCGTCTTTGCTTTCGCAGCTGCAAAGAAGACCCGAATTTCTGGGCCGAATTTGTCGAGCTCATGCGCACCTATTCGGGTCGCCCCACGCCGGTCTCCTATCTCGAGAACCTGTCGAATAAGCTTGGCGGTGCGCGTATTTACGTCAAGCGCGAAGACCTCAATCACACTGGCTCGCACAAGATTAACAATGTGATGGGCCAGGGTTTGATCTGCAAACGTCTCGGTAAAAAGCGCGTAATCGCCGAAACCGGTGCCGGCCAACACGGCTTTGCCACCGCGACCATGGCGGCCCGCTTCGGCTTTGACTGCAAAATCTACATGGGCGCGGTCGACGTGGCTCGCCAGCGGCCCAATGTTTTCTGGATGGAAAACCTCGGCGCGGAAGTTATCTCCGTACAGGACGGCCAACGCACACTGAAAGACGCCATTAACGAGTGTCTGCGCGACTGGGTCACCAATATGGGCGATACCCACTACGTGCTCGGCACCGCCTGTGGTCCCCACCCCTTTCCGGAAATGGTTAGTTTCTTTCAGGCCATTATCGGCAAAGAGGCGCGCCAGCAAATCGTTCAGGAAGCCGGTAAATTGCCCGACCGGGTCTACGCCTGTGTTGGCGGCGGCTCCAATGCCATCGGTATTTTCCAGGGCTTTATGGATGACAACGTCGAACTCATCGGTGTTGAAGCGGGTGGCAAAGGCCCCGGTTCAGGCCTGCACGCCTCACGCCTCGCCTATAAAGACGCATCAGTCGGCGTTGCCCAGGGCTTTAAAACCTACTTTCTGCAAAACGATGACGGCAATATGCTGGAGACCCACTCCATCGCCGCCGGGCTCGACTACATTGGCATCAACCCCATTCTCAGTGATTTGTGGGAAAAAGACCGTGTGCGCTTTGAAGCGGCCACCGATGACATGGTGCGCGATACGCTGAAACTGGTGATGCGCACCGAAGGGCTGATTCCCGCCCTGGAAAGCACCCACGCTTTCGCCCTGGCTGTGGCCGAGGCACCGAAGATGGGCAAAGACGAGGTGATTCTGATTAATCAATCGGGCCGTGGCGACAAAGATATTTTCACCGTCGCCGACACCATCGAAGACGATCACTGGAAAGAGTTCATTAAAGACAAGGCGATAGAATATGGTGCTTGAACAATACCTACGCGAGCGCTTGCAGCAGAAAGACCTGCTGCTGATGACCCATGTTGTCTGTGGCTACCCCTCTTTTGAAGACAACTGGCGTGAACTCGAAATCATGGCCGAGTTTGGCGTCGACATGGTAGAGCTGCAGTTCCCCTTTTCGGAGCCATCCGCCGATGGCCCGCTGTTTGTTAAAGCCAATCAGCAAGCTGTCGCCGATGGTGTGCGACCTGCTGACTGCTTTGAATTTATGCGCAAAGTCACTGAGCACTTCCCCTTTAAAGTGCTGATGATGGGTTACTACAACACCGCCTTTAAAATGGGCCACGAGTCGTTTATCAAGCGACTGAGCGCCGCCGGTGGCTGTGGCTATATTCTGCCCGACCTGCCCGTTGAGGAAGCCGGTGAGCTGCACGAACTATCGAAACCCGGTGAGTTGGCTCCCATCGTACTGATGACGCCCACCAACACCGATGCCCGACTGAAGATTCTCGGCGCGGCGGCTGAGGGCTTTATTTACGCAGTGGCTCGTAAAGGCGTCACCGGCGGGCAAACCGAAATGGGCGATGACCTGAAAGCCTTTATCGCCCACTGCCGCCAACATACAAACCTGCCCATCGCCGTTGGTTTTGGCGTCAGCCAGAAGGCCGATCTCGACTTCCTGCGCGGCAAAGCCGATATCGCTATTATTGGCACTGCGGCATTAAAAGCCTGGGAAGATGGCGGCGAAGACAGTTTGCGGGCCTTCTTTTCGGGCTTACTGGGCTAATATTTACAGACCGGCTCACGACCCAGCGGCGCCATTTTTAGGACCAACGGTAAGTCGTGTTTTTTTGCTGAGACACAAGCCACAGAAGCGCTATTTGCCAGCCTGGAAAATTGCCCTGTGCCCACAACTGGACTACAGTTATACCGCTAAGTTGTACTATTTAACTTGTACAACGACTTGCGGTATTTCATCCGCATCGACAGATACAGGTCACTTGCTGGCCGGGAGTACAGGTCTTGGACATTCAGGATATTGGCGGCGCCGTAAATAGAGGCGTCCAACAGGGGGCAACTAGCGTAGCTGGTGCCATTAGCGCAGACCAAAACGTCGCGTCTAACAATACATCCTCTCGCGACAGCCAGGTAACTCTGAGCACGACCAGCCCAGGTGATGCACAACGAATCCTCAACCAACAACTACAGTCTGCACTGAGTAAGGTTCAGGAAACACCAAACCCTTCGCGACTCAACACCCTCGATACCAATAGCGGTTCGCCCAGTCAGGTCGCGGGCCAAACCCTCAGCACCATTCAACGTGGTCTGGCCGATATTAGCGACACAGCGGGCAGTGTCGAGCAAGTCGAATTTTTGAACGAAGCCGCACAGGGTGTGAGCGAAGGATTTGCTGAAACCCGAGACATTTTATCCAATATCAGTGCCCGTGTTGACGAGGTTCGCGCCAATATCGATGCCACTGAAGAGCTTGTGCAACGCGGTGTCGAAAGTATTCGCGATGATCTCGCCGCCGATTCAAAGCCCGCTAACGGCACACCGGCTGACAAACTCGTCAGCTAGTTTAAACACCTGTCGGGGCAAGTGCTTCAGCCACGGCCTCGCAGGTAATTTTCCCTTCATGGGTATTCAAACCCCGAGCAAAACCCGGATCGTCATCTAAAGCAGCAAGTCCGCTATCTGCCAATTTCAATACATAGGGCAATGTCGCCCGCGTCAGTGCCAGCGTTGATAATCGCGGATAAGCACCCGGCATATTCGTCACCCCGTAGTGAATAACACCGTGCTTTTCATAGACCGGATCATCGTGAGTGGTGGCGTGCATGGTTTCGATACAGCCACCCTGATCAATACTGACATCGACAATCACCGAACCCGGCTGCATTTTTTTAACCATGGCCTCACTAACTAGGTGGGGCGCGCGACCACCGCGCTGTAGTACGGCACCAATTAAAAGATCTGTACCCCCTAGCTCTGCAGCAATATTGTCCGGTGTCGACTCGACAAAATTGAGCTCACTCGAAACAAAGGCTTGCAGCTCAACTTGTCGCTCGGGATGGCGCCCACACAAATAAACTTGAGCACCGAGACTATCGGCAACCCGCGCAGCATGCAGACCCACGACACCGTCACCAAGCACCACAACCTTGCCAAAGCGTTCAGCAAATAACTTTGCAAGTAGCATGCCCTTGCCACCGTTAAAGCGGGCCAAATAATAGTTACCTATTGTCGCAGCCATACTACCCGCGACGGCACTCATGGGTGCTAGTAGGGGCAGGCCGCCGCCAGCATCTTCAACCGTTTCATAGGCGATGGCGGTGGTACTGTTAGCGAGTAAGGTTTCTGTTAGCACAGGTGCCACGCCGGCTAAATGGAAGTAAGTAAACACTATTTGCTGCTTTAGATGGCGATACTCAGAGGCCATGGGTTCTTTAACCTTCAAGACCAGATCGCTCGCCCATGCCTCGGCAGTTGAGGTAATTTGGCCCCCCGCCTGGCGATAGTCTTCATCACTAAAACCGGAACCCAGGCCCGCACCCTGCTCGATCAGCACCTGATGATTGCGCACCACCAAAGCCCGTGTGCCCTGAGGTGTTAAAGCCACACGGTTTTCGCGAACTTTAATCTCTTTAACCACGCCAATTCGCATCACACTCTCCCTTCAACTCAATGCTACATTCGATTAAGTCTACGCCAAAACTAAGCGCGATCTATTCGACTTATCTTAAAGCAAAGTACTCACGACTCATCGACTACACTTACGTACTAATATTTATCAATAATCCGGTTACACTTTAGAGACTGGAGTTCTTAGAGGTATTTGTTTTGGACAAGATTTACAGCACCTGCCTGTTGGGCACTCTATTTTTACTCAGCGCCTGTGCGGGCAATTCCCAACAGTCTTCGGGCGGGGTCATTATCGACATAAAAGGCGTCGATATGTCAGCCTACTACCAGGATCTACACGAGTGCCGAAACTACGCATCACAAGTTAATACTGGCGGCCGGATCGCGGGGAAAGCAGTCAGCGGCGCGGTTATCGGCGGTGCTATTGGGGCAATTGCGGGCGATAGCGACGCTGCCAAGCGAGCAGCCGGGGTGGGTGGTTTGCTCGGTGCTGTCAAAGGTTCGGGCCAGGCTAGCAGGGAAAAACAGCGGGTAGTGAAAAATTGCCTGAGAGGTCGAGGCTACCGGGTGTTAAATTAAGGATCGAGGCAGCAGATTAACCCGCACTGGCTTCAGCCGCAAAATCACCTTTTACACTACCCAGCATAAGATCGAGATCGCCATAAGCTTCTTTAAACGTAGTTTGAATAAGCTTATGGGGGTGATCAAAAAAGTGTCCGTGATCCCGCACATATTCCATATGCTGACGCCCGGCTTTGTCGAAAGGATGCATCATCGAATCATCACGGCCATTAAAGCCCAAAGCCTCAATTCCCACTTTCTCGCACAGCTCAAGATTAAAGGCCGGGGTTGATTTTACCCACTTGCCCTCTAAATACATCTCAACATAGCCGTGGTACATAAACAGATCATTGCCCGCCATCGCCGCTTTGAGTTTTGGGGAACAGAGGTGGTTCCTCACATCGGCATAACCAATGCGCGCGGGAATACCTGCCGCTCGGGCGCAGGCTGTCAGCAAAATGGCCTTGGGAATGCAAAATGCGGATTTTTGCGTGGCGATATGACTAGCCGTAAAGTTAGCCCCGTCCATATTCATGGAGTAGGGGTCGTAGCGCAGACCATCGCGCACCGCGTAGTACAGGGCCACTGCACGCTCTATCGCCGTGGGGCCAGCGCCTTCCAGTGCCTTTTCGGTAAACACCCGAACAGCGGGGTGATCGGAGTCGATAAAGACACCGGGCTTAAGGTATTCATTGATGGCGGCGGGAGTCACCTCTCTTTCGCCAATTGATAAGTCTTGATCTACTGTCATTATTTGTCTCAATAATAGGGGCCAAGCTCTGTGGCTTAAGCCGGTAATTCTTCGCGACGCTTTTCCAGGCGCTCGCGTAAATAAGTGGCCAGGCCTGTGCACTCAATCAGCGTAGCCAATTCAGCGCGACTCGACTGAGTACAATTTAGTATGGCATTGAAATGTTCAACACTGACTTGGGCGTTGGGACGCTCTACTAATTCAGCAGTGCCACCCAAACTCATCTTGCCAGCCTCAAGCACACGATAGTACCAGCCGGTGATGCCCTCACGCTCAATAAACGCCGTTAAGTCACTCTGCTTAAAGATCGCATTGATTTTCCAGCAGGGCCGCCGAGGCTCCGATACCTGTACCAGCACAGTGCCAAAGCGGTATTTGTCACCGATGCACACCGTCGCCTCGGACATTTCGGCAATGGTAATGTTTTCACCAATGGAACCCGGCACTGCCACGCCATCCAGTTCAGCATAGGCTTCTATAATTCGTCGGTAGCTGGGCAGAGAGTATTGATGCAGGGCTTTATCGGGGCCGCCGTGATAGCGCTTGTCGACCTGCACATCGCCTTGAATACCGAGTTCACCCACTTCAACACGGCTAACGGGCTGTTTATAAATACCCGTATATTCGCCAGAGGGCTGAAGGATTTGTGCTTTGGCGCGATATAAACCCTGAATGTTCATGTATCCCTCCAGCCTTATCGTCATTATCCGTTAAAAAAACTTAGCAAAGAAAGCAGGCAAAAAAAAACGAGGCAACTAAGCCCCGTTTTTTTAATCACTAAACTAAAGCAAGGAATTACTCAGCCGCTGGCTCAGCATTCTGTGCAGGAGCTTTAGGTGCTAAACCACCTTCGGCTTCCGACACTTCTTTCATCGACAGCTTAATGCGGCCACGAGCATCAACATCAAGAACTTTGACCTTGATTTGCTGGCCTTCTGACAGATAGTCAGTGACCTTCTCGACACGCTCCTGGGCAATTTGCGAGATATGCACCAAGCCATCAGTACCCGGCATAATGGTAACGAAAGCACCAAAGTCGACAACGCGGGCAACTAAACCATCGTAAATACGACCGACTTCAGCTTCTGCAGTAATCTCTTCAATGCGGAAGATGGCGTCTTTCAAGCCTTCACGGTCATCACTGTAAATGCGAATGCTGCCATCATCTTCAATATCGATAGTCGCACCCGTTTCTTCGGTGAGCATGCGGATGGTTGCACCGCCCTTACCGATAACGTCACGAATCTTGTCCGGATCAATTTTCAGTGTGTGATAACGCGGCGCTGATTCAGCAACATCATCACGGCTCTTCTCAAGAGTCTTGTTCATTTCACCGAGAATGTGCAAACGAGCTGACAAAGCCTGGGTCAGCGCTTCTTGCATAATTTCTTCGGTGATACCTTCGATCTTGATATCCATTTGCAGAGCAGTAATACCAGCGGCACTACCAGCTACTTTAAAGTCCATATCGCCGAGGTGATCTTCATCACCGAGAATATCGGTCAGTACGGCAAAGCCTTCGTCTTCTTTAACGAGGCCCATAGCGATACCAGCAACGGGCGCTTTGAGCGGTACACCGGCATCCATCAGCGCGAGGCTGGCACCACAAACCGAAGCCATAGAACTTGAACCGTTAGATTCAGTAATCTCTGAAACCACACGAATGGTGTAAGGGAAGTCGTCACCCTTAGGCAGGACTGCAGAAATACCACGACGCGCCAGGCGACCATGGCCCGTCTCACGACGGTTAGTGCCACCCATACGACCCGCTTCGCCTACTGAGTAGGGAGGGAAGTTGTAGTGCAGCATGAAAGGGTCACGCCTCATACCTTCGAGAGCATCGATATTCTGCGCGTCGCGTAGTGAACCCAGAGTCGCAGTAACGATGGCCTGAGTTTCACCACGGGTAAACAATGAAGAACCGTGTACCTTGGGCAGAATGCCAACATCAACGGCGATGGGGCGAACGGTGGTGCTATTGCGTCCATCGATACGGGCTTCACCACGGATGATGCGACCGCGAACAATTTTCTTTTCGCATTTCTTGAAGGTTTCACGAACGTCTTCAGCGCTAAAATCACCCTCGTCCTTAACCAGCGCAGCAATAGCACTGTCGCGAACTTCGGCGAGACGCGCTGTACGCTCTTGCTTGTCAGTAATCTGATAAGCCGCTTCAACATCGCCACCAACTGCAGTATTAAGCGCAGTTGTTAATTCAACATTCTCAGGGGCCGCCTGCCAATCCCATTTGGGCTTGCCAGCTTCACTAACCAGCTCTTCGATAGCTTGAATGACAGCCTGCATTTCCTGGTGAGCGTACAGAACACCGCCCAGCATCAAATCTTCAGACAATTCTTTGGCTTCGGACTCAACCATCAGTACGGCATCTTTGGTACCGGCAACAACCATATCGAGATCAGAATTAGCGAGCTCAGAATACGTTGGGTTAAGGATGTAACCCTCGTCGTCACTGTAGCCAACACGAGCTGCACCGATCGGGCCGTTAAATGGCACACCGGAAATAGCCAGCGCCGCAGAGGCACCAATCAATGAAGCAATATCCGGATCAACGTTTTTGTTGGCCGACATCACTGTCAATACAACCTGTACTTCGTTTTTAAAGCCCGCAGGGAATAAAGGACGAATAGGTCTGTCGATTAAACGACAAGTTAGCGTCTCTTTCTCATTGGGTCGACCTTCGCGCTTGAAAAATCCACCAGGGATTTTGCCAGCCGCGTAGGCTTTTTCTTGATAGTTAACAGTCAGCGGGAAAAAGTCCTGACCGGGTTTGGCTTCTTTGCGGGCGACAACGGTACACAGCACCATCGTGTCGTCCATGCTACACATAACAGCACCGGTGGCCTGACGTGCGATACGGCCAGTTTCCAGCGTTATTGTGTGCTTTCCATATTGAAATGATTTACTTACGGGATTCACTATTTTCACCTATATAAATGCTAACGGCCCCGTCGGGGCCGTTAGTGGAATGAGTTATCGACGCAATCCTAGCTTCGCAATGAGCTGACTGTAGCGCTGACCATCTTTGCTTTTTAGGTAATCCAGTAACTTACGACGCTGGTTAACCATGCGGATCAAACCACGACGCGAGTGGTGGTCCTTTTTATTGCCGGTAAAGTGGCTCTGTAGTTTGTTAATGTTTGCGGTCAACAATGCAACCTGTACTTCGGGAGAACCTGTGTCCCCTTCTGCCTGCGCATTATCTTTAACAATTGCTGCTTTATCTTCTGCACTTAATGCCATTTTACTTTCTCCAATATGCACATTATTCAGGCCTATCCACGCATATTTATAGATAGCCTATTTACGCTGGATTATTCCAGCTACCAATTACAAACCCGCTAATAGCAACCAACTCTGTCGTTAAACGACTGATACGGTCTATTGCGCGCTTGCCACTAAACGACGCGGCTTAACACGCCCGTCGTCCAATACTTCACCGACGCCCATAAAGCCACCGTCAGTATGAAAGATGCGCACTATATCGCCTTCTTCTGACTGGCGATAGACCTCGGGGCTCATCACTGCCTGGCCCTGGCGGAAATACCACGCCATGCTTTCAGTTAACTCGACAGCGATGGCATCACTGACCGCCGCATCGAGGGGTTTGAGAAGGAAATCGAGGTCTTCACCACGCTTGCCCTCACGCAAAGCTTCTAATTGTGGCAGGGTAATCGACTCTTCCTCGCGAAAGGGCCCTGCTACCGTGCGGTGCAGTCGTGTCACATGAGCGCCGCAGCCCACTGCCTTACCGAGGTCTTCGGCCAGGGTGCGAATATAGGTGCCTTTACTGCAACTGATTTCAACATCGAGTTCAGCTTTTCCGCCGGGGCGAAAAGCCAATATTTCGTAACTGTAAATGGTCGCATCTCGCGCTTCGCGCTCAACGGTAATGCCCTGACGCGCCAGTTTATACAATGCCTGACCATTGTGTTTGAGGGCTGAGTACATCGAAGGGATCTGCTTAATCTCACCGCGAAAGGCTTCAATAGCCTGCTCAAGCT
>QNFO01000021.1 GCA_003646355.1 Gammaproteobacteria bacterium | reverse complement strand
CTTCCATGGCCTGATAGTCCTCTAGAGACATCATTACTACAGGACTCTCACTTTTACGGGTTATTATTATCGGCGCGTGGTCCATGCAAACCTTCTCCATTGTGCTGGCAAGGTTTGCGCGGGCAGCGGTATAACTAATAGCGTCCATGTGGCGACTCCAATATGTGCATGTACGTAAATGTGTACGGTTAGTGGGGTTACACATAACAAGTGGGTCAAGCGGATTGATTTTCCGCAGCTTTGCACTACAAATTAACGGATCTCAATTTCTTTTGTCTGCTTATAGGGCAACCCCGTTTTTGCCTGTTCAATATAGCATTTGATTTCTAGTGTTTCCCGTTCGAGAAAATCGCCAATAGCGGTGGCGAAACCGGGGTGGCGAATCCAGTGCAGGGAGTGGGTCGGCACTGGCTCGAAGCCACGCACTATTTTGTGCTCCCCCTGTGCGCCCGCATCAAAACGCTGCAAGCCCTGTTCAATCGCGTATTCAATACCCTGATAATAACAAAGCTCAAAATGCAGAAAGTCGTACTCTGCAGCACAACCCCAGTAGCGGCCATACAGCGTATCGCCACCGTGGAAATACAGCGCGCAAGCAATGGTTTGTCCGTCTTTACTGGCCACCGCCATGGCAATATTGTCGGCCATGGATTCACCCAGTTGCAGAAAAAAGCTCGGGCTTAAATAACCATTATTACCACTGCGCTTGCGATAGGTTGATTGGTAAAGCTGGTAGAAAAACTGCCATAGCTCGGGATCGATAGCGTTGCCCGGCAGTACCTCCACAGCAATGTCCTGCTCGCCAACACGGCGCCGCTCGCGCTTCACCATTTTGCGTTTGCGCGAGGCAAAGGTAGAGAGGAAGTGCTCGAAGTTGTCATAGCCACGATTCAACCAGTGGTACTGCACCCCGGTGCGCAGCATCAATTCCGGGTGCTTAAACCAGTCCAGTGTTTCGGCATCGGGAAAGAGTAAATGCCAGCTGTGGGCTTGCTCGGCATCGGCAAGTTCGCGCACCGCTTGAAACAGGCTTTGGCAGGTCTGTTGGCGATTGCCCTCGCCGCTGAAGACGACCCGTGGCCCGGTGGCGGGAGAAAAGGGAATAGCCGACACGAGCTTGGGGTAGTAGTCGAGGCCATTGCGCTGATAGGCATCGGCCCAGGCCCAGTCAAATACGTACTCTCCCCAGGAGTGAGTCTTCACATAAGTGGGCATAAAAGCGCTGTTGTCAGCGTCATCAAGGTTGATGTGAGCGGGCAGCCAGCCAGTATCGGCGCCAACACTGCCGCTGTTTTCAAGACTGTCGAGAAAGGCACTGCTCAGAAAGGGGTAGTTACTCATGGCGCAGAAGATAGCCTGATCTTTAGTGCTGATCAAATCGGCAGGTAAAGGTCGCTCCTTTGCCGAGGCTACTTTCAATCTTCAGCTCGCCGTTATGGCGTAGTAATACGTGCTTAACAATGGCAAGCCCCAAACCGGTGCCGCCCGATTGTGTCGCTCGGCTACTGTCGGCGCGGTAAAAACGCTCGGTGAGTCGAGGAATATGCAGGGGCTCGATACCCAGCCCGGTGTCGCTAACTCTGACCGTGAGGGCATCGGCGTTGCGCTTAATCACAATGGCAATATCGCAACCCTGGGGGTTGTGCTTGACTGCGTTGTAGACAAGATTTGATAGCGCACTGTGCAGTTCTTTGGCATCGCCTTCGAGCAGAGGTTGCTCGCAAGATGTAAACGTAATGTTGTGCTTATCGCCACTCAAGGCCGTGGCGTTGTCGATAATGGGTGCAAACAGCTGGTCGAGATTGACGGGTACTTTGAGGGGCACGTTTGTGGTTTCGAGACGCGATAGCATCACCAGATCTTCGGCGAGCAGATTCATGCGCTCGGTTTGCTGACCCATTTGCCGCAGTGCTTTGGGCCAGACGGCGGGCAGGTTTTGCATATCCTGATCTTGCAGGGTTTCAATATAGCCGGTGAGCACGGTTAGTGGGGTGCGCAGCTCGTGGGAGATATTGCCGACAAACTCTTTGCGCATCTCTTCAAGTTGCCGCAGGCGAGTAATATCCATAATCACCAGAGCAATTTCATTGTCACCAAATACCCGTGCCGAAAATTGTAAGAGGCGCTGGGCTTCGTTGGGGGCGGGCAATTCAAGGGGCAGTTCGAAAGTGCCGCTTTGTATAAATTTGACAAAGGCGGGGGTGCGCAAGAGGTTGGTAATGGGCTGGTGTAAGTCTTCGTTGCGCAGGGCCAGCAATTTGGCGGCGGCGGGGTTCCACCAGTCGACGCTGCGTTCTTCATCGAGAATGATCAGCCCTTCATCGAGGGCGCTGGTGATTTTTCGGATGCGCTTAACCACGGCGCGCAAATCATCACGGGCGCGGGTATTGCGCTTTTGCAGGCGATAGAGCTGATCGGAAATATCACCCCACACGCCGGTGGATTCGGGGGGAATGCCCTGCCCTCCGCCATCGAGCCATTGATAGAGGCGGAGGATTTTAAGCAGGGTCCAGGCCATATACAGGCCGCCGCCGACCAACAGGGTCAGGGCGATGTAGCCATTAAAAAAACCGGCGATACCCAGCGCTAGCGCAAGCAGGGTGATGCGCTGTAACTCGACTCGTAATCCTCTTTGCACCAGTGAACGTCCCTATAGGTTTTTGCTTAAAATTTAGTCAGCCACCAGTGTTTGCGAAAAGCGGTAGCCAGCGCCGCGCACGGTTTGAATAAAACGCTCGTGCTTATCAATGCTTAGCGCTTTGCGCAGGCGGCGAATATGCACGTCTACGGTGCGTTCGTCCATATAAACATTGCCGCCCCAAACATGGTCGAGAATTTGGTCGCGAGAATAAACCCGGTCCTGGTGGCTGAGAAAAAAACTCAGCAGGCGAAATTCCGTAGGCCCCATGCTCAGTGCTTTGCCGTTGATGCTGACGTGGTGGCTAATGGGGTCAAACAGCAGGCCGTCGACAGTAATGGACTCTTCCTGATTCTGCGCGCCCTGGCGACGCAAGGTGCTTTTGATGCGGGCGATGAGTTCGCGGGGTGAAAAGGGCTTGCTCATGTAGTCATCGGCCCCGGAGTCGAGACCCTGAATCATATTGTCTTCTTCCGCCTTGGCGGTGAGCATAATCACCGGCAGTTTGGCGGTCAGCTCATCGCGGCGCAGGCGGCGCAGCAATTCGAGGCCGCTGGTCTCAGGCATCATCCAGTCGAGTAATACCAGGTCGGGGCTTTCGTCGATAATCAGGGCGTGAGCATCGCGGGCATTTTCGGCCTGCAGGCAGCGGTAGCCAGCCATTTCCAATGCGACGGTGACCATATCTCTGATTGCACTCTCATCATCGACAATCAAAATGGTAGATTCTGCCATGTCTGCGTACTCTTACTGGTTTGGGCCCTTATTAGATGACCTCAGCGTGACAATGATATGACACCGACAGCATCTCCTTTTTTCAGGTAGAAAAGCTGTCGGCCACGATGGCGATAAATAGCACCGCCCCAACCCACTGGTTATTGAGAAAAGCTTTAAAGCAGGCGTCTGGTTTGCGGTGGCGGGCAATGATCTGCTGATAGATGAACAATAGAGCCACTGCGAGCAAGCCGCCAAAATAAATTGTACCCAGCTTGAAGGCATCACCCGTTATCACTAAAGCGAGCAGCGTTAGTACCTGCAGCACGCCAATCCAAAACAGGTCGAGATCGCCAAACAAAATGGCGGTGGATTTAATCCCCACCTTTAAATCATCCTCTCGGTCGACCATGGCATAGAAGGTATCGAAGGCTACCGTCCATAACACTACGGCGAAATAAAGCACCCAAATCTCTTTCACCAGTGTGCCCGTCTGGGCGGCGTAAGCCATGGGAATACTCCAGGCCCAGGCTGCACCAAGTACAACCTGGGGTAGGTTGCTATAGCGTTTTACAAAGGGGTAAATAGTGGCGATGGCAACGCCGCCGAAAGACAGGGCGATGGTGAGGCGGTTCGTCATCAACACCAGGAAAAAGGCACTAAAACACAGGCCGCCAAAAAGGATAAGGGCTTCTTGTGGCTCAATACGACCGTCGACAATGGGGCGGTTGCTGGTGCGGGCAACAGCGCCATCGACCTTGCGATCGGCATAGTCGTTGATCACACAACCGGCGGCGCGCATCACGATCACGCCGAGCACGAAAATAATCAATACCGCGATAGAGGGAAAGCCGTCAGCCGCAATCCACAGCGCCCAGAGGGTAGGCCAGAGCAACAGCAGTGTGCCGACCGGCTTGTTGAAACGCATCAGTTCGAGAAAGGCGCGGGTTCTGGGTGAGGCGTTGAACATAGTTAATGGTGGCCTGATAGGTCGTTGGGGGCAGCGTTGACGGGGCTAAAGGTGGGCAGAAAAATCTCACTCACCAGCAAGGGTTTGTCGGCAATATAGAACACCGAGCGCCGGCCCCATAGCGGCGTGTCAAAGATACCAAGTTCCTGCGGTAAAGCCACCTTCGACGGTTGCACACTGGCAAGCTCCAGTTTACCGCGACGCATGGATGGGTCGGCGAACAGCAAAGCCCCAAGGGGACGCTCATCAAGCTTGCGCAGCCGTGTCAGTCGACCGGTCAAGCTACTTAGCGGCAGCACACTGCGGGCATACACCCAGGGCTGATCTTTGCCATAGAGAATGACTTCGCGCACCACGGCGAGATGATGGTTGGCAATACCAAGAATCTGTGCCTCTGAACGCCGGGGTTTGGCAATGCCCTGCGACAGTATGCGCACCCGGAACTGGCCGTCACTAGCGGCAATTAAACGCTGGGTTAGCGAGCCCCTGTCGAGCAACCAGTGTCGCCACCGCGCGGGCACGACATAGGCGGGCAGCCGGCGATAGTTCTGCCAGTGGGCTTCACGCTGTTGCGAAAAGTGCTGCTTAGTGGATTTATGATTCGTCATTAATTACAAACTGTAAGACAGGCTCAGCGAGCCGTATTTGTGGTGATGGGGCTGCTGTTTAAATTCACGGGTACGGAAGACATGGGCGAAGGCGACTTTCCAGCGCCCAGTGATAAAACTTAAGCCCAGTGAAAAATCAGCAACGGCAGTTTCTTTGTCGACACTGTGGCTATCGCGAAAGGTGTTGCCATCGAGAAAAATATCCCGCGCCACCAGGCGGCCATCCATCGAGAAAAAGGCGTGCAGGCTGTGAAAAAGCCCATCCGGTGAAAGGCGCCGATAGTCGTGCCTGCCGGGGGTGCTGTTGTCGCCACCGGTGCGCACTGCCGAGGTACCAAAGTCATCGGGCAGCTGCCAGCCAATGCGGTACTCGCCACCGATATTCAGGTAGGTAGCGACATTGCCGAGACTAGCGCCACCGTGGGCAATAAAGTCGTGATGTATTGTGCCGACAACATTCCCCTTGAAGATTTTCTCTTTGTGCTCGTAAATTAATTGTAGGCCGAGTTCGTTGCGCAGTTGGTTATCCCAGCCATTGTACTTTTCAAAGCCGCGCAGGTCGTGAATAAAATCCTGGGATTCGTGTGCCAGTGCAGCCGGGCCGACAATACCAATATTAAGTTCGACGATATCGAGCTGATTATCACTGCGGGTATGGTAGGCAATGCCGCCAAAAAGATAGCCTGCGTAGGGGCGTTCATCGACCACCAAATCATAGCGCGCGGTTGATGTTGGCGTGAACATCAGTTGTCCGAGGGTGAGCACGACGTTGTGTTCGAGCTCATCATCGATACGATTAAAAAAGCGCAGCTGCTGGTTTAGTTTCTGTAACCAGTTGGGGAACAGGGGCTCGTTAGCAAGCGTACTGGTGTCTGGTGAAACCCACGAAATGCGCAAACCGTTAGTGTAGTTTTGGTCGGTTTCACCGAACAGGTCATTTTCGAAAAAAACATTAAAGGTCCAGGGCACAGGCTGGTCATGACGGCCCTCAGTGTGTGCCTGAGCAATACCCGGTATCACGCAAGCAAACAAAATAAAGAGGGTAACAAAGCGATGCATTGGGCCAACCTGTACAGGGGGCGGGAATTATGGGGCCAGAAGACAAAGAAGGACACCGCTGATAAATATCTGACCCATGTAGAAATGCCAGCACCACTAGGGTAAGCGAGCTGAGCAGGGGTGTAGTACCATCAAGTCAGCATTCACCGGGCTTATAGCCGGAGAGCTGACTCGAAAAATCGACAATGCGTAGTGCTTGATCCATCCACAGCACCATCGCCAACACGCCTTAAAGTAAATACACAGGAGAATAAAATGACAGCAACTGAAAGCGACTACAAAACACTGCTCATCGAACACAAAGACGGTGCCGACTGGCTGACCCTCAATCGCCCCGATGCGTTTAATGCCATCGACAAAGTGATGACAGAAGAGCTGCTCGACTACTTTGGCAAACTCTACTTCAAGCACGAAGTACGCGTTGTGGTACTGCGCGGTGCTGGCAAACACTTCTGCTCGGGCCTTGATCTCAATGATACGGGGCACTTTGGTGAAAGTAATCCCGCCGACATGCGTGGACAGCGTTGGATTTCAGAAATCATTATGCGTATGCGCCGCTGCCCCCAGCCTATTATTGGCTTGATGCAGGGTGCTGCTACCGGTGGCGGGTTGGCCTTCGCTCTCGCTTGTGATGTGCGTTATGCCGCTGACAACGCTCGTATGAATGTTGCCATGGCGAAAATTGGTCTTACCGGTTGTGATCTTGGCATTAGTTACTTTCTGCCCCGCTCAGTCGGCACATCCAATGCTGCTGAAATGATGATGAGTGGCCGCTTTGTGAATGCCAAAAAAGCCCTGCGTATTGGTTTAGTTTCTGAAGTGGTTGAATCAGAAGATCTCGAAGCCGCTGGCCAGGGCCTCGTCACCGAAATGCTCGTCATGTCACCTATGGGTCTGCGCATGACTAAAGAGGGCCTGAACTTTTCCCAGGATGCTGGCGGTTTGGAAGTCGTCGCGGCTATGGAAGATCGCGGTCAGGTGCTGTGTATCGCACCGTATTTGGAAGAAGGTGGTAAAGCCTTTATGGAGAAGCGCCCAGCGGTTTATAGCGACGAGTAAGGTTTATAAAGATAAGACGAAATTAAGTAACCAGGCAGAATCTGTTTGGTTACTTAATTTATGTTTCTGCCTAGTTACTGTTATGTGAAAAAGGTGGTCAAATGAGCCCCACTTCAAAAACTGAAGTAACGCATGTTTCTCCGCATGGAATTTGGCTTCTTTCATCAAGTGGCAAAGAGCTATTTATGCCATATGATGAATTTCCCTGGTTTAAGGATCAGCCAATAAAGGTGATTTACAATGTGAAGGAAAAGTCTGCAGGTCATTTCTACTGGCCAGATATTGATGTAGATATTAGCGAAAACATTATCGAAAACCCTAGTCATTATCCACGTAAATCGTCACATAACACATAGCTGCAGCGGGCAGTAAAACTGCTATGGCCGAAGCCACATAAAAGCATAAAGCCACATAAAAGGGGACGCAACCCTTTGTTAGGATAATCCGGGGTCTTTCCCTGCCACAAAAAAGGGCCAAGTTTTCCTGGCCCGTATCTCGATAACTAAATACTACAGCCTATATTTAAGACTTATTCTTTCTCTTCTTTTTGGCGGCTTTTCTTTTCGCCTTTTTGATGGCCGCTTTTTTTGCCGATTGCTTTTTAGCGACTTGTGTTGATTGTGCTTTTTTGAGAAGTTTTTCAAGTTGCTTTAGATGCTGGCGGGCTTCATCGGCGGCCTGTTTTGCATTTTCGGCACGCTTGACGGCTTTGTTGGCCTCATCAATGGCGCTTTGCAGGCGTTCTTTTGACTTGTCCATTAATGTTTCTATTTTTTCTAATTTATTTTTTGCGCTCATTTCTTGTCTCCTTAAAATTGATTAAATAATAATTTCGTCGCGCTCGTGAATACGCTCGACTGGCCCGGCGATTAAAGGGTCGGGTTTACCCACTACGTGTTCATCCTTGTCTGCATAATCCAGCGACGAGAGGAAGTGGCGTATGCAGTTGACGCGGCCACGCTTTTTGTCATCAGAGCGAATAACCGTCCAGGGTGCATCACCGGTGTCGGTGTGAAAAAACATGATTTGTTTGGCTTTGGAATAATCCCCCCAGCGTTCGAGAGATGCTAAATCAACAGGGCTGAGTTTCCACTGTTTCAAGGGATCATTTTGACGTGATTTAAAGCGTCTGAATTGTTCTTCACGGCTGACTGAAAACCAGTACTTGAAAAGGATAATGCCGCTATTGACCAGCATGCGTTCAAGTTGGGGTGCCTGGCGTAAAAACTCGAGGTGCTCATGATCGTTGCAAAAGCCCATGACCTTGTCGACGCCAGCACGGTTGTACCAGGAGCGGTCAAATAGAACGATTTCACCTTTGCTAGGCAGGTGTTGAATGTAGCGTTGGAAATACCACTGGTTGCGTTCGCGGGCAGTGGGCTTTTCCAGGGCAACCACTTTGGCGCCCCGTGGGTTGAGGTGCTCCATAAAGCGTTTGATGGTGCCGCCCTTACCGGCAGCGTCACGACCCTCAAAAATAATAACGATGCGTTTATTGGTTTCTTTCGCCCAATTCTGCATTTTTAGTAATTCAATTTGCAGCTCATGTTTTTGCTCTTCGTAGTCGAGCACCGCCATTTTGTTTTTATAGGGGTAGGAGCCATCAGCATTCCATTTGATGGCGCCATTTTTTGCATTTAGGTCAAATATTATTTTTTGCTCTTTTGGTTTGCTTTTTTCTGCTTTCATTTTTGTCATTTTTCCTCTGCCATAATGCAAGACCTGCTCTCGCAGGCCTAGCGTGTGTAAGTTACTACCCCTAAGCCTGGATGGTTGATCAAGCTTAGTTCATCAGTTGATGGCCGCATTATATCAAAATATATCGATATAGCTTGGTTTTCACTCCCCTCTATGATCTAAATCATAGAGGGGAAATTAATTACTGTAAGATCGCCCCTTCTCTCTTGCCTTAGATCGCGCGTATGCAGCCCCAGGCCGATCCCTTTATTGTCCCCCTATGCGATGAGCAGTTAGAGATCCTTTATCGGGACGAGCACTTGCTATTGATCAACAAGCCCGGCGGGCTGCTCAGTTTGTCGGGCAAACATCCGCTTAACAAAGACTCGGTGCACTGGCGCCTGGTGCAAGACTTTCCCACAGCAACCCTGGCCCATCGCCTCGACTTCGGCACGTCTGGGCTGATGATTGTGGCATTAAATAAGCAGGTTAACGGTGAACTGACTCGACAGTTTCAACTGCGCGGTGTGGTGAAAAGCTATGTCGCACTATTGCAGGGTCATGTCGCCGAATCGGAGGGGGTGGTCGATATTCCCATCATCAAAGATCAGGCTAACTTCCCCCTGCAAAAAGTTTGCTATACAACCGGCAAGGTGGCGCAAAGCCATTACCGTGTACTCGAATACCTCGAAGAACCCAATGCCACGCGGGTTGTATTTACCCCGCTGACCGGCCGCACGCATCAATTGCGTATTCACAGCAGGGAGCTGGGCCACCCTATTTTGGGTTGTGACCTCTATGCCAACGATGCGGCTTTTGCGATGGCCCCGCGTTTAATGCTGCATGCCGAGGGCCTTGAATTTGACCACCCGGTGAGCGGAGAAAGAATAAAGGGCTTTTGCCCCTGCCCTTTTTAATAACTCAATTAGTGGGGCAATGGCCACTCAATGAACTTGGCGATTAGACCTGGCCATTATTACTTCGCGCTGGGGGCTAGGTATCATCGGGTGCTGGTTCAGCCACAAAGCATAAAAACTGATAAAGGATCATCATAGCGATGGAAGAAGAGCAGCAGCACAACATGGACGATACGTCGCAAATAGGCGCGCAGAAAAGTCAGTTCACCCTACTCAAGTCGCGGCGCTTCCTGCCTTTTTTCCTCACTCAGTTTTTCGGTGCCCTCAACGACAATCTTTTCAAAAATGCGCTGCTGGTGATTTTGGTCAGTAGCGGGATTGCCGCCAATGGCTCTGAGACCAACACCCTGGTGAATATGGCCGCCGGGCTGTTCATCATTCCCTTCTTTCTGTTTTCTGCTCTTGCGGGGCAGTTGGCCGATAAATACGAAAAGTCGGTGATCATTCGTCGCATTAAGTTGGCGGAGATTTTCATTATGCTCGGCGGTGTCGCGGCGCTGTGGTACAACGAAATCTGGCTAATGATGGCGGTGTTATTTGCAATGGGTACGCAGTCAGCCTTTTTTGGGCCGGTGAAGTACGCCATTATTCCCCAGCATTTACGGCGTGAAGAACTGATAGGCGGTAACGCACAGATTGAAATGGGCACCTTTGTGGCTATTTTGATCGGCACCATTGCCGGTAGTATGTTGGCGGGTGTTGAGCAGCCAGCCCTGCTGGTGGGTGCGATTGTGGTAACGGTCGCCATTGTCGGTTGGTTGTGTAGTCG
>QNFO01000020.1 GCA_003646355.1 Gammaproteobacteria bacterium | reverse complement strand
TAATTATCGCCGCTGACAACGCCAAGTTTGCGCTGCCAGAACCCAGAGTAGGCCTCGCCGCACTGGCTGGGGGCTTGCAACGCCTACCACGCCAAATTGGCCTAAAACCCGCGATGGGCATGATACTTACCGGCCGCCATGTCGGTGCCGAAGAGGGCATGGCCCTGGGCTATGTCAATGCAGTGGTCCCCCAGGCAGAGCTAATGGACGAAGCACGGCGCTGGGCAGAGATGATATTGCAGTGCTCCCCCATATCAATCCGCACCAGTAAAAATGTGGTTATGCAGGGGCTGGATCAGCTCGACCTTGAAGGCGCAATCAAAGACTCACGCGCTCTGCCCTCTGTTAAAGAGCTGATGAATAGCGCTGATTTTGAAGAGGGGCCAGCGGCTTTTGCAGAAAAGCGCAAGCCACAGTGGCAAGGTAAGTAAGCGTCTTAAGTACAGGCTATTAATTTTTGAAGTAGCTCAGGCTTTAAATACAGCGAGCATTTTTCGGCACGCAGTAAAATCCGATAGATTTTTACCTGCCAAAGCTGGCACAATAGCGGCCCGCCAATTGGCGGGTTTAGATCCGCCTATGCCTCCGTAGCTCAGCTGGATAGAGTAATCGGCTTCGAACCGATTGGTCGGGAGTTCGAATCTCTCCGGGGGCACCATCTTTCTGCTACACCGTCTTTCTGCCACGCCACCTTTCTGTTACAGCACCTACCCCTATCCCAAGCTTCACCTCTATTTTTACAGGCCCTCATTGATAATAGTTTGAGTCTGCATTCATCCCCGTACATTTTCCAGAACGCAAAAAACCAGGCCAGAATCAAAACTGTACAAATCAACGCCCACAAAAAAGGCCCGCAAACATGGCGGGCCTTTTTCTACTTAGCTAATGGTTAATGGGCTTGAGAAGCACCGCCATTGGCCAAAGCAGCCTGGGCAGCCTTATATTTCGGCACCAGCACCCAGCGAGCCAACGCAGGCATTACGACAATTGCCGCCAACATATTAATCACGAACATGAAGGTCAACATAATACCCATATCGGCCTGGAACTTAAGGGGCGCAAAAATCCAGGCGCCGACACCAACACCAAGAACAACGCCGGTAAAAATGACTGGCCGCCCGGTCGTGTGCATGGCGTGAATAAAGGCGTCCTCAATAGATTCGCCCTCCTCAATATAGTGGCCGAGCTTACTGTAGATATACACCGCATAGTCAACACCCACACCTACACCCAGGGCAACAACAGGCAAGGTATTCACTTTAAGCCCGATACCCAGAATCGCCATTAATGCATAACACAGTATCGACACCATGGTTAGCGGTAGAACAATACAAAGCATGCCACCGATGGATCTAAAGGTAAGAATTGTCAAGGCAATAATAGCCGAGAATTCCCAAAACATGATGGGCAGTTGTGCGTCTTTAACAGCATCATTCGTTGCCGCAATAATACCGACGTTACCTGTTGCCAAAAGAGGATTGAACCTTTCCAGGGGCAAAGTAGATTCAAAGTCACCAATACCTTTAATGATGCTGTTAATTGTCTCGGCCTTGTGATCCATCGTAAATATATTAATGGGCATGGCTTTACAGGCAGCATCCATAAATTCATCACCACCAGCACCCATATGATAAAGGGAGGATGACATCGTACTGGGGTTGCGCGACAGGGCGAACCAACGGGGGCTACCCTCATTATTCGCCGTTAAAATAACCTTCATGTTGTCGACCAAAGACCTCACCGATTTCACTCCCGGCAAGTTGCGCACATGCCAGGCAAAGCGGTCAATTTCATTCATCACATCAAAATCGACACAGGCATTATCTTGGGATTCGATCACCAGGCTGAGTTTATCGACACCCACTGAAAACCGCTCGGTGATAACGCGACTATCCACATTATAACGTGCGTCTTCCCGTAACTCGGGTATACCCGTTTGAGAATCACCGATCTTCAAATCGTTATTAGCAATAGCTCCCCACACTGTCAAAGCGACACATATAACAATGACAATAATCGAAGGTTTCGTGTGCGTTAGCTTGCCAAGCATCCGCCACATTTTGTCGCGCCGAATTTCACCACGCTGATGCTTATTGCGAAGCTTTTCAAGATTACTCGGATTAATGTAAGACAGAAGAATAGGTAACAGCACCATGTTGGTAAAGATAATCGAGGCCACACCTAAAGTAGCCGCAATCGCCATTTCTTGAATAATACCAATGTCGATCAATAACACTGTTAAGAAACCAACCGTGTCACTTATCAGCGCAATAATGCCCGGAATGAAAAGCGCATGAAAAGCTCGCTGGGCAGCAACCATACCGGTAACACCAACGGCTTTTTCGGGGGGAGGATCGACCGGGTTCCCCCAGTCGTCTTCTACACCACCGTACATAGTCTGCCAAAGCCAGGCATTAATTTTCTGAATGCCATGGCTAACAGCAATTGAAAAGACGAGGAAAGGTACCAGAATACTCATGGGGTCAAGGCTAAAGCCCATCAAAGGCAGCAAGCCCATTTGCCATACCACTGCGACCAGGCCGCTCAGCAATGGTAATACAGTGGCTTTAACAGAGCCGGTATAAACGTAAAGAAATAAACCGGTAAAAATAAACGTTACACCAAAAAACAGCATAACCACTCTGGCACCATCAGCGATATCACCCGTCGATTTAGCGAAACCAATAATTCGCACGCTAATCTTGTCGGTTTCAATAACATCGCGAATTTTTACTTCCAGGTCATTCGCGACTTTTTGATAGTCCAGTGGCTCTCTCGTAGAGGGATCCATGTCGAGCAACTCAACACGAATCAAGGCACTGGAAAAGTCATTAGCAACCAGGCTACCAAGCCGCCCAGACTTGATAATATTATTACGTAAAACAGGCCACCACTCATCAGTGGGACGGAATTCGGCAGGGACAACATTGCCACCTGCGAAGCCGTCTTCAACCAGCTCGATGTAGCGAACGTTTGGCGTTAAAATTGACG
Source organism: Gammaproteobacteria bacterium (assembly GCA_003646355.1). The sequence goes on along the minus strand of QNFO01000020.1, from coordinate 7,454 downwards.
TGACCGTGTGTCGAGCCACACCCTGCAAAAAGAACACCTCTTCATTTGCAGCTTTTAATGCCTCAAAGAATTCAGGATTAAAAATATCACCTTCATCTTGAGTCAAGGCAATAATAAGCTGATTACCACTGCCAAACTCCTCTCTATACTTAATCAGAGTTTGCAGGTAACCATGTTTTAACGGCAGTAATTTTTCAAACCCGGCCTCCATCCGCAACGATGATGCGTGATAACCCATAAAAAGAGTGACCAGACAAAAGGCTGATAAAATTAAAATACGGTTGGAAAAAAGCTTACTTTGAACCCATGCTGTGATTTTATTTTTTAGCATTACTACTACCTGGTTATATACCCTGCCGGATAAAAATAGTTATTGCTGCCAAATGAAATATTGCAGCTCACTACTAAATAGATGCGCTCATTAAACGAAATTAAGCCGCAACCAAATTATGGGAGAGAAATTATTTTTACACCTGAAGATCCAAACAACAACAAATCACTGCCTCTTATTTTTTGTACTGACATCAGTGAATCAAAGTGTTTGTAGGGCATTTTTTCGGCTGCCATCGCCCGCTTATCCATGCGCAAGATAGTGCCACTCGCACCAATCAAAACCAGCTTGCCATCCGCCGTTTCGATACAATCAAAGATATTCGCTATCACCCCCGTTTCGATTTTATCCCAGGTCTGCGCACCGTCTATGGAGCGATAGACGTTACCACGCAGGCCATAAATCATTAACTCACCCGAGCTCAATTCTTTAACACCAAAGTAAGAACCCGTGTAAGGGGACTCAATGACCTGCCAGCGATCAATACCTTCAAGCGTGTCATCGAAAGTAAGAATGGTACCCAGCTCACCCGCTATAAACAGTTTATCTTGATAGAGAATCATGCTGTTAAAGTTTGGCTCAGGCTCCATCTCCTTACTTTCCAGCAAGTCATATAGACCAGTGGAGGTATCAACCACCTCCCAGCTATCACCGCCATCACTGGTCACCAGCATCAAGCCATAGGCACCAATGGCATAACCGTTATTTTTATCTTTAAATACGATATCGAGAACCGGCTTGGGTATATCGCCACCCGTGATGGGATCTTCGTATTGAATTTCCCAGTTTTCTCCACCATCCGTGGTGTGCAAGATTAGCGTATCGTGACCGCCAGCCCAGCCTTCTTTATCATCAACAAAAAAGATTGTTGTTAACAACGCCTGAGTTGGGGAGTTTGATTGATGCCAGGTAATGCCATCTTCCGAATAAAGTATATTGCCATATAAGCCTGGCGCAAAAAAACGTTCGCCCTGGTGAACCGAGTCAGTTAACAGTATATGGCTCGTCAATTTTGATTTCATCACAGGACGCTGTAATGACTCTTCTGACAAAGCGTAGCTCGTCAAAGACAACAGTGTCATTCCAACAAAAACACGACCCAGTAAACGTACCCCTGGTCGCTTCGAACTACTACTTTTCCACTTCCACTGGAAATACTTCAAGCTCTCCACCCCTTCATTTCTATTTATTCTATCTATACTGAGCGTTCTATAATCAGCAGATCAAATGGCAACTTTTTTTGTTTATTATTATCAATTACGCAAATGACAACTGATTTACATACTACCAATTATAACTATTCTAAACACTATTTTTTTGCACTTAAACTCACTTTATTCGCCAGGGTTTATTGAGCTGCCCCGCTAACCAAACCATTGATCAAGAACTCACAGGCAAAAAAATGGCCGGTGTATTACACCGGCCATTTTTAAAACAATAATTGCTTAGTCTATCTCACACCATTACGTCGAATAGATGCAGGCGTAAAATACTTATCCTCCCAGCGGCCAGTAAAGTCTGGTGGATTCTTCTTGTCGAATAGCAAAGCCAGCATACGACCCGCTGTCATATCGTATTGAACCTCAGCTGCGGGCGCTACAAAACCAATATCGTAATACATAACATCATGATCTTCCCAATAACGCCAGATCTCACCACGGCGATCATAACCATCGACTACCGTAATAAAATAGCTGTCTTCATCAAGGTACATCACACGCCGCGCATAATCATGGCTGGTACCTTGTTTCAATGTGCCTTCAAGTACCCATACACGATGAAGCTCATAACGGGCAAAGTCCTGATTCAAGCGACCTTCGGATGTAATAACATTCTCTGGGCCTGCATTAGTCGCGTGAAGCTTATAGGCATTATAGGGAACATACATTTCCTTCTTGCCAATCTTCTTCCAGTTAAACCTGTCATTAGGGCCATTAAAACCCCACTTTTGATCTGTTGTCGCTAAACCATCACTAGCGGTCAGTGGATTATCATAGACAATTTGCGGCGCTCTCTTCACACGACGCTGCCCAGGGCTATAAACCCAAGCTCCACGAAACTTTTTGGTGAAAGAAGTAGGATCTTTTGCCAGTACCACTTGACCCGCAACCTTGGCGGGAGCCGTCAAAGTTTGGTAATAGTGGAGGTGATCAGTTTCAGGATCAAAATCCTTAATATCGGGATCACTGTATTTATAGTGCTGCTGAACAGACAGTTGGCTAACCGTATATTTACCCGTCGAGGTTATCGCTAAGGTTTGCTCATTACTGTCAACCCAAACATTGATCGGGCGAGTAGCCTGATTCATCAGCAACTCATTGCCATTTTTTGGAATAGGGAAAGCCCAGGAGTGATGGGCGTTTTTAAAACCGACAATGCCCTCACCTTTTTCAGGTGCCAAAACAATTTCCGCAGTACCCGCATTTGCTAATGCTGCCTCGTAGATATAGGGCGCATATACGGCGGAGCGCCGTGTTTGATAGATATTCATAAACCAGTCGGGATAGGTCTTGAACATCGCCTTCTGACCTTCAGATAGCTTATCAGCGTGCTCTGTGTAGTTCTGAGCCGTGATTTTAAACAGCACCTTGTCATCACGGAACGGGTCTGTGTGGTATTGCCCCTCCACAAAATCAGATGGTGCTTGCACACGCTCATTCTTCCACTCGGGGATAGTCCCCTCTGCATTACCCGCACGGATAGCGCCCGCTGGTGTTAGCTCGGTGCCTTCCAGCCCCAACCTGGCAATTTCCTCAGGACTTGATTTAGCCAGAGCAAATGGTGAAGTCATACAAAGTGCAAAAGCACCCACCGCAACAAGGCCTTTAACCCGGCTTATATTCATTATTCCATTATTATTAAACATTTTTACTACCTACCTTCCTATTTATTTTTATGTACTTCTTTTCTTTAACTGGTCGCCTCGTTAATTGCAGGGTTCCAGCGAGCGAACTCACCGGAACCCTGTATTTTAGAAGCTGCGCTTAAATACTATAGAAACATTGTCTCTATTCTGACTTGTTCCTGCCGTACCAATCCATGACACATACTGTAAATCAACAGTTGTACTGGTCAGATAGCTAAAGCCAATTTTTGCTACCAGGGTACGTTGGTTTTCCACCATGGCACCCGCATTGAAAGGCGTATAACCCTCAACATTGTGGACAAAGATCAGCGTTGGGCTGACATTAACGTTGGCAAAAACGTCGTTGTATTCCAGCGCGACAACGGCTGTATAACCCCAGGAGAAGTCCGTAATGGGACGATCCAGGTTATCTACACCGTCAAACCTGCCGGGGTCAACAACAGCATTACTCTGCCCGGTTGGTGATTCAGGTGAATCATTCACTCTGTCCAAATTATCACCGAAGGACATGCCATCGATCCAGACCATAGAGAAGTCAAAGATAGTGCTTATCTTGTCAGCCCCAAGAAAATCAGTACCCACAGATCGAGTGTAGTTTCCGAGGAAGGTATAAACGTCAGCAGCACCAGACTCACTTCCCGGTATAACACCGTAGTCATCAACAATATCGCCGAAACGCAACCCGGGGGCGGTTCCCTCTGGTACTGAAAAGCCAAAGGCTTCACCGACCTGTGCTCCACCCAAACCTGTATAGGGTACAGTGATACCACTAATACCGAAGAGGTTTCGAGCTTCTCGCGTATCATAAAAATCCGGCTTGAAATTAAGCTCGATAGCAAATGAGCCGTCGAAAATAGACTCACCGTTCAATGAGATCGCATAGGTATCCTGATCTTCTTCATAAATCCACTGGTAGCCAGCTAACGTTTGACGACCTCCGTTCGCGGGGTCTGGACGTGTTACGTAGTCGGGATCTAAACCAATATAGGGATTAAATGCGTGGGAGCGGACATAGTAAATACCCAAATCAGCATAGTTCCATGAAGGAATGATGAAGTGCATATTAATACCGTACTGGCCACCACTATCGGGTTCTTCCGAACCAGACTTTTCAATACCACGGACGAACAAATCAGGGTTATAGCCCGTACCTAAAAAGTCGAAGGGGCTAAAGTAAGTGCCCACGCCGATGAAAGTTGATTCGCGCCAGTTCCAGGTGTAGTAGGCTTCCAGACTGATATCGTCAGTAAAACCAAAGTTTAAATAAACTGACTCTTGCGGTATTAATGTTTCTTTAACATCCGTACCCGGTGTGGTTGCCTTGGACAAATCAACCGGGTTCATCATCTGGCTAATACCACCCTTCGAAATATTGGCTTCACCCCAGTTAATCACCTGCTTACCAACACGAACATTGATGGGATGGCCACCAAAAATCTCCCAGCTGCCGTAGACGAAAGCATCATAAAGCGTGAATTTATTACCCGCCAAGTTTTGCGCGCTGTCTGAAATACCATCAATCGTTTCAGGAACAGAATCACCATCAAGATAACCATGGAAAACTGATTCCGGTCCACCACCAGTAACACTGCCCGCGGGATATGGCCAAACATTGGGCCGTTCACAGTTGCTACAGTCCTTATTCATAATGGTGTAGTCATAGGTATAGGAAAAACGGGTCAAGAAACCAAAACCGTCTTTGTGCATACCAAAATCTGTCAACAAGGAAAGAGGCGTTGAGTAAACGTCCCCCGCATCGCGAAACAGATTGTGATTACCGGTTGGATCCGCTGTACCGTAGTGCGCTGCGTTCTCCACGCGCATTGCCGCACTGGCTGAGAAAACCGTATCGAAATAGCCCTCCCACTCACCAGCCTCGAAACGAAAAGCCTGCGCCTGAGTACTTGCTAGCAAAACTGCTGCTGCGGTAGTCGTTTTGGCAATGGCCGAAAAACTCTTTACTGATTTTGCTGAATTGAAGTTGGAATACTTCAAGTGACACCCCCATTTATGATTCTTATTTATATACGTCACAATTCGTCGTTATTTTTATTGTCGACGTTTGCGCAAGTTAAGCTGTGGCAGCCGGGCTGTCAAGCAATTTGCCATGATAAACGTCATCTTATTTACATATATTTAAAAGCAAGTCTTAGCTAGTTGTTTTTGTTTGTTTTTTTTGGTGAACCCTATGAAAGAAAGAAGAGTCGATTTCATACCCTTCAGCACTAATTACAACGCTATTTACCGTTATATAGCACCCCACACCCATAATGGACATTTACGAGGCCTTACCATAGCCGCCTCCACCAGGGGTATGCAGACTCAAAACATCTCCAGCATTGACACTAAAACTATGCGTAGATGGTAGTGCCTGCTGCACAGTGTTTCTTTTTGCAACACTGTTTGCACCCGTCATGCCTTCGCCGCCACCAGCCAGACCAAAAGCGGGCACACGCCGATGGCCGCTTAAAATACTGACACTCATTGATTCGAGGAAGCGCAGCCTTCGCACTACGCCATCGCCACCGGGGTAGCGACCCGCACCGCCACTGCCCCGGCGAATGGAAAACTCTTCGAGCAATACCGGAAAGCGTAGCTCGAGTATCTCCGCATCGGTTAGCCGCGAGTTGGTCATATGTACCTGCACCGCACTGGCACCGACAAAGCCATCGCCCGCCCCGGCACCACCGCATATCGTTTCGTAGTACTGGTAACTATCGTTGCCGAAAGTCAGGTTATTCATCGTGCCCTGTGAGCCCGCCAGCACCCCCAGCGCACCATAGAGCGCATCAGCTATGTACTGTGATGTTTCTACATTGCCCGCCACCACCGCCGCCGGATAACGCGGGCTGAGCATGCTGCCCTCAGGAATAACAATATCGACCGGGCGTAGACAACCGGCATTGAGGGGAATAGGCTCAGCCACCAGCGTGCGAATTACATAGAGCACGGCCGCCCGGCATACCGCTGCCGGGGCATTGAAATTACCGGGCAATTGGGCAGAAGTGCCGCTAAAGTCGATACACATGCGCGCCTTCTGTCGATCAATGCCTATAGCGACTTTAACGAGCGCCCCATTATCCATCGCATATTCAAAACAGCCATCGTGCAATGTCGCGATCACCCGCCGCACCGCTTCTTCGGCATTGTCCTGAATATGCTGCATATAAGCAGTGACGACATCCCGCCCGTATTCGAGCACCAGCTTTTGCAATTCGGCAAGGCCATAGGTATTGGCGGCCACCTGGGCCTGCAGGTCAGCAATATTTTGATCGATATTACGCGCCGGATAGCGACCGCTAGCGAGTAGCTCACGAATTGCACCCTCTCTAAACTGGCCTGCCTGCACCAATAGAAAGTCCTCTATTAGCACGCCTTCTTCTTCGATATGTCGGCTTTCAGCGGGCATTGAACCGGGCGTAATACCACCGATATCGGCGTGATGAGCGCGGGTTGCCACATAGAAGTCCGGAGCTTTATGCAACCCCCCATCACTCACACTAAACTCACGACCAAACACCGGGCTAACCACGGTTAAATCTGGCAAATGAGTGCCACCGGCATAGGGCGAGTTGACCAAATAGACATCGCCGGGGTGGATATTGCCAGCACGGCTGTCGATCAAGCGAGCCACGGTTTCGCCCATCGAACCCAAATGCACGGGCACGTGGGGCGCATTGGCGATCAAGTTTGCGCGGGCATCAAACAAGGCGCAGGAGAAATCGAAACGCTCTTTGATATTGACCGAGTGAGCGGTATTGGCCAGCACCGCACCCATTTGTTCGGCAATGGCCATAAACTGGTAATTAAAGATTTCCAGTTGCACCGGGTTGCGTTCAGTCGAGACCTTGCGCTGCACACGTCCCTGTCGAACGTTGCCCTGTCGCGCTTTACTCAGTTGCAACATGCCACCGGGCAAGACCTCCGCCTGCCAGCCTGAGTCGACCAGTGTGGTCGAATTGCTGTCTACAATCATCACCGGGCCGTTTAAGCGCGTACCGCTGGGCAGGGATTCTCGCTCTATAATGGGAGCGGATAGATATTGATCACCACTGTAAATCTGCGCACTTAAATTTGAGTATTCTATTTTTTGCGACTGCCGGGCCTCAGGCTCATTAAGGGCCTGCACGCCCTGCTCAATTATCGCTTCAAGGGAGATACTCTCAATCACCAAAGCCTTGCCGCTATGCAGAAATGAAAAGCGCTCCCGATGGGCCAACTCGAATGCCGCCTGCATTGCCGCACCACTTGCTCGCT
>QNFO01000019.1 GCA_003646355.1 Gammaproteobacteria bacterium | reverse complement strand
CCATTACGAAATGAATCAGGATTACTTTAAAAAACGTAAAGGCTATGAATACTACGGCGACATGTCCGATGTGATTAACGATGTCGGTCGCGATGCTATTGCCGAAATGTTTATGAGCCTGCAGGTGTGGGGAACACCCGAGCAGTGCTATCAAAAAATTGTCGACATTCGCAGCAAGATTGGCAACAACGGTTTTAACGGCGTTTTTAGCTATGCCGATATGCCTTTTGATATGGCGGAAGACAGCTTTAAACTGTTCAGTAAAGAGGTGTTGCCCCGACTGAAAGAATTACCCGATGTCGAGACCGTTAAAGACGTCGCCTGAAAATAATGGTGCAGCGTGTTTTGCATCACAATGATTAGCCCCGTTCTGCGGGGCTTCTTTGTATATTCAGGCATATTTGTCAGAAAAATATAATGCTCAAAAAGTATTAATAATAAACAAGGTGAAAGTAATGAGCCGTAAAGAACAGGTTTTAAAGGGTGCTGCGTGGGTACTGTTTTTCAGTGTCGGGTTACTGGCAGCCAAGCTGCAGGCCGAGGAGTGCAAACCGGTTAAGTGGGGTGCCGATGACGAAATTGGCTCGGCTAATCTGGTGACACCGAAAAGCGTTTTACTGGCATCGCAGTTAATCAAAAAAGGTAAAACCCAGCATCTGGGTATTATTATCGACAAAGATACGCCCGCCTTTGGGCCGCGAACACTCAATCTACAGATTGTACAGCCGGGTCAGGAATGGGGGCGAGAGGCCTTTGCCAATGGCTTTAACTACAACGATGATATATTTCAGGGCTGGTTTGGCATTGGTTCCCAGCTTGATGGTTTAGGGCATGTTGGCCAACACCAGGTGTTTTATAACTGCTTAAAGGGGCCTGATTTCGTCACCACTACTGGCGTGACAAAAATGGGTATCGAAAAAGTGCCCCCCATCGTTGCTCGCGGCATTGTTCTCGATATGGCCGCTTTCCACGGTGTTGAATATATGAAAGCCGGGGAGTTGATTACGGTTGAGGATGTTGAGGCCGTTGCGAAAAAGCAGGGTACGCCGATTCGTGAAGGTGACGTTGTGCTCTTTCACACCGGCTGGACAGACGCAATGATGGCGAAAGACCCGCAAACCTGGGGTAGTAAAGAACCGGGGATTTCGGAGGCCACCGCAAAATATTTAGCGGAGAAAAACGTTGTTGCCGTGGGTGCCGATACCTGGGGTGTCGATCCGGTACCACCGGAGGTGGAGGGCAATATTTTTGCAGGTCACATTACTTTGCTGCTACACAGTGGTATCTATCTGTTAGAAACCATGAACACCGGTGTGCTGGTGCGTGATAATGCCCTGGAGTTTTTCTTTGTACTGGGCGTGCCTCGGGTGAGGGGTGCCGTGCAGGCAATGATTGATCCGATTGCAATTTACTAATCACTAGTCATGTAAGAACAAGTAAAAATGGCTGAGTAGACTTACTCGGCCATTTTTACAGATATCAGAAAGTATTGTCTAAAATCAGTTGGGGATTTTAATGGACACATTGCAAGTATGGGCCTGGGTGTTTTTATTTCTCTATGTCGGCGCAATGATAGGTTTTGGCTATCTCGGCATGCGCCAGGTTAAAAACAGTGATGACTTTTCCACGGCCCGTGGCGGTTACGGTATGTGGTTTTTGGCGTTTGCGATGACAGCCACCACCGCATCGGGGGCAACCTTTTTGGGTATTCCTGGTCTGGGTTATAAGTTTGGCCTGCCAGCCCTCGGCTATGCGCTGGTTTATCCCTTCGCTGTTTATCTCGGTGTCTGGTTGTGCTTCAGGCAGGTGCAAAAGGCGGGCAATGCCTTTGGTAACCGCTCTATCCCAGAGTTTATCGGTGACCGTTATCAATCTGATGTCTTACGTATCATCGTCGCTGTTTTTTCCATTGTGTTGTTGTTCTACCTTGCCGCGCAGCTATTAGCCGGCCTGGTGATGTTTGAGCAAATGCTTGGGCTCGATGCTTTTTGGGCTTTAACAGTCACTATTCTCGTGTTGTTGGTTTATGTGGTACTGGGGGGCGCGCATGCCGATATTCTTACTGACGGTGTACAGGGCGCGATGATGTTGGGGGTTGCCATCGCCATTATGGTGATGTTTGCCAATGGTTTTGGTGTAGAAGGTGGCCTGGATGCCGTCATGTTACGGCTAGAAAATCTCGATCCAAAAATGGTGGGTATGTTTTACGAGGGCTCAGGCATTCTTGACTCCCACTGGGATTTCATCGCTATTTTTCTGGCTCATCTATCTCTAGGCATGTTGCCTCACATCGGCAATAAAGTCTGGGCTTTAAAAGAAGGGGTAGGGCGTACCCGCTTTCTTCTACTTTGTCTGGTGTTTGGTGTGGTACTGGCCTCTATGATTTTTGGTGGTGTGTTGGCGCGCGCAGTATTGGGCGATGAATTACTGACGAGTCCGGGTGGCCCGAACCAGGCTATCCCCGCTTTGTTTATTGCCCTATTTCCCCAGTGGTTGGCGGCATTGCTGGGCGTTGCTATTTTATCGGCCATTATGTCCACCGCCGATGGTTTGGTGATTTCCACCTCGCAAGTTTTTGCCAACGATATTTATCGGCGCTCATTGGCTAAGGTACTTCACCCCGATGCGTCTGAAGAAGAGGTTGATCACAATGTGCTGAAAATTAGTCGTTGGGGCATCGTTGTGGTGCTACTCGGTGCCGGTGTTTTGGCCTGGCATTCTATCGGCCAGAATATTGCTTTAATGGTTTGGGCAGGGTTGGGCGGTATGATGGCGGCATTAGCAGGGCCATTAATGCTCGGTGTGTTTTGGCGTGGTGTTACTAAACAGGGCGCGATTTGGGGTTTTGTGATCGGCGCCGTTTCCTTTACGGTGTTACGCAATAGCTGGTTGCCTGTCGGTGATGTCGGGGGCAATGTACTGCAGCAGGGCTTATTTTGGATGAGCAGTCAGGCCAATAATCCTTTTGCTTGCGCCACGGTTGGCGAGGGGCTTTCTGTGCTGACCACGGTTGTGGTATCACTCTTTAGTTCACCGCTGCCTAAAGAGCATCTTGATAAAGTGTTCGGTGAAAGCACTGGCTAAGTATGGGTTTTATTTTTAGCATTAAAAAACCCGGCAATTGCCGGGTTTTTTAATGCTGCAGTTTTAGTCTAAAGGCTGCTTAGAACTGATAGGTTAAGCGCAGCGTGACTTCGTCAGCCCATTCCAGTGGTTGTAGTGCACCGGCATTGTCTTTGCTGTCAAGGAAGCTAGCAAAGCCTTCAATAGTCCAGCTTCTGTTGGGTTTATATCGCACGCCAGGCTGAATCAGATAGCTGCCGTTAAGATCGTAAAGTACGTTCATATCGAGCCGCCAGATTAAACCGGGCAGAGGTTGTTGTATAGCGAAGGATACTGCGTCCCATCCGCCAGACTCTTCACCGCCACTGGGTGCTTTGCTTGGCGAGCCACCGAGCATGCTCAGGTGACGACCGGAGAGATCACTTTCAGATTTATGCATCCACTGGAATACCAGGAAGGTAGCGGGGATTGCATCGCTGAAGCGTCGGTACTTCTCAAGTACTAAACCTGTTACCCACTCATCTTCTTCAATGAAGTTTCTTGACATATTATTGGTGAATTTTTTGTCGGGGGTATAGGTCATTTCAAAGCGTACAACCAGTTGGTCAAGCCAGGTATCGGGCTCTGAATAGAAGATGTAGTTGGCACCAAAACCGAAGACATTTTCCGAAGCGTAGATGGGGACAATATCGGCTTCCAGATCACCAATTGCTGTGAAAAAACCATCTAGAGCCAAACTACCTTCGGCAACTGAATTAACATAGTCTGGGCCAGTAAACCCTGATGTGGTCAGGAAATTGCCGATCAGAGCGAACTCTTGCCCCAGCACATTAATGGCCTCAACACCATCAATCCCCATTAAATGAGCAGTGGTCATCCAGTCTTGCCCGCCATAAGTACCCGAGTTGGGGGCTCCAACAGCACCTGGAAAACTGGTACTACGGAAAGGTTGATCCGAGAAATTACCAAAGGCAGCAAAGGTGGGATCTAGGGCTGTTTGACCACCGGGGCCCCACTTAAAGATGGGGTCGGGATTATGCCGACTCGTGGCCATAAATTGCAGGCCAAGGTCACCTAGTTGGCCAACGAGCCTGACACCAGCATTAATTTGGTCATCAACTTTGTCGAAACCAATATCGTTTCTGACCCGAAAGGGTGAACCGATAACGCTATAAGGGGTGCCTGTTTGTGGCAGTACCGAGGGTTGGAACATTTGTGCAAAAGCTTCGACTTCCCAAGTGCTATTCAAGTTGTAGCTAACTCGAATTGCAGGGGATGAAATTCGTTCATCGGCATATTCTTCTGATGCCAGGTCGAGAAAGGTGTGGCGTCGTAAATCGAGGCCATTGGGCGCATCCATGACACGGAAGAAAATGGCTTCACCCCAGGCAATTTGTTGATTACCGATACGCACCCAGAGGTTATCTTTGGAGTAGTCAATATAGGCGGAGGGTAAGTCGATCATAAAGTCATCATCACAGACCTCAAAAATGCTTGCGCATTTGCCGTGATGGTCGACTCTAAATTGATTGACATCTTTTGCACCGTTTTCGATGCTGACGTCATTAAAGACATCGGCAGAATAAAAGCCCCGGACTTTAACAAAGGCTTTTACGTTTTCACTGATGCCAATGGTGAAGTTCACTTCGGCGCGGGTTGCCATCATGTTCCAGTCATTGTCGTAATCAAAATCTTTCTTGATGAAGTCAGCCCCTCCCGTAGTATTGTCCAGAGTGCCTGATACAGCGGCAGTGCCGCGATTCATGGGGTTTTGGTCATCGCTGATGCTATAGGCCATTTCCTGGCGAATAAATCCTGATACGTCGACCTCTACAGCTTGGGCAGCAGGCATGGCGAGTAGGCCTGCTGAAAATATCGCTGGTAGTTTGGTGAAAGTTTTTGCTTTTTTCATTGCCATATCCTTCTAAATTAATTTCTCAGTTTGGCGATTTGCGTTGAAATACACCGAATCACGAGTGAGTGATTAACTGCCAAGCTTTCGAATAGCTTGTACAGTCAGGTATTTTTCATAGGCATTTTCAGAATTAAACTGAGTTTTAATACCACCCTTGATTTTCTCAACCTGGTTAAATCGTGTAAAACGATCGGCCTGCACATCGTGGGAATGGATGTAAGACCATGACCACTCGGGGTTACCATTGACGTCAAGGTTCGCATTGCTGCCTTGTTTCATCTGGCTAAAGCCCATTTCGAAGGAGCGCCAAATCTCACCTTTTCGATCGTAAGTGACATAGGCAATGGGCACCATGTTACGAGCATCGAGCCAGATACGTTTCTTGCTGACAGGCGCCCTGGGGAAACCCGTTGGCTCTGCTTCGACAACAATGACCTCGGGGCAAAGCTGGTAATTAGTTTCGTAAAAAGTTTTACCTTTTTTACCACCGTGTACCAGGTGCTCTTTAGACCAGTTTTCCTTGTCACCCTGCCACATTCCGGACTGACAACCGAGGAAAGGGCCGCGACCAACAATCTTGTGATTGCCCCATGTCAGCATAGGGTCACCTGCAGCCCAGGCATCGGAGAGGAAGAAGGTAATGCCGGGCACTAAGGGCTCAAAGCGCTGGTTGGTAGGAAAGCGTCTAACGCGCTTAAAAGCGGGCAGATAGCCGAAGAGATCGGGAAATTCCCGCTGATCGTATTTCCAGATATTTAAAAAGGAGGTACCGCGGGTATCGTCGGGCGCGGTAAACCAAATGGACTGATGACGCAGCTTACCGTCAAAACCGTCAAGATAGGGTCCACTGGGATTACTGACCAGTGCGGTGAAGTTTTTCTCACACCAGGCAATTTGATATTGGTACTCAATGTTGCCACTGGGGCCAATGTCGTAGTCGTCTACGGCATAAATAGAAGTGTCGTGGCGACCCCAGCTAAGGGTGATGTTGGCAAAGGCTTCTAGGCCATTTTGTGGGTCGACAAAAGGCGTACCGCCAATCCATTGATTGGTGCTGTCTTTTACAACGACGTTGCCATCCAAATCGAGGGCTGCTTTACCTTGATTTGCAAGGGTGGCCTTGAGGTAGTCATGGGGGTAGAGTTGGGTTACGTCGGTGGTCGTCGGTACCAGTTTGATGCGGCGCCCCTGCTGGGAAACTTGTAGGTAGGCAATGGGGTCGAGGAGGTCTTTGACGATCTCTACGTTGCTAGCATCAATAATATCGCCGTCTTTCAGTTTGCCCTGAGTGAAGGCTTCAATTGACAGTAATTCTTCAGGATAGGCTTTAGTGATGTCGGCAGACTCACCGATCAATGGCCACAGAGAGGTTAATACGCCAGCTCCCATTATGCCTTTACTCATTTTGTCGAGAAAAAATCGGCGGCTATAATCTACGTCGTACTTCTTGATGTGTATAGGCACGGTGGCCCTCCGCATTGCTAGTGTGAATGATGGATTGAACCTGTTTCCAGTGTTTTCTTTTACAATTCCATGGGCGCCGGCAACTTATTTTCCGTGTCAGCGATATGGCTAACAATTGCTTATGGTGGCGTACGGAGGAGAGTTTAGTGGAACTGGCTGGTTCTGCTTTGTAAGGCTTAACGTTTTGTGACAGCTATCAAGCTATTTGCTGGAACTTGTGAACTAGGGATCAAATAAGCCGCTTATTTCCGCCGAAAGGGGGATGGTAGAGACGAGGTGTCGATTAAAGTGAAGATAATTCAAATGATAAAAACGCCCTTCGGAGCATTTTTGTTCCGCGCTTATGCCCGTATTGCCTATGGTTTACAGTTCAAAGTGGCGAGGCCTGAGGACATGGCGGCACTCTACCGTTTTCGTTTTGATGTTTATACGGGGGAAGGTTATGTTAACCCTGAGGACTACCCCGATAAGCGCTTTAGTGATCAGTTTGACGCGCATTCTGCGAGTGTACTTACCCTAAAAAATGGCCGTATCATCGGCTGTGGGCGGGCAACCCACTACTCTGCATTGGGCTTACCTGTGCAGCAGTTTTTTAGTATCAACTTTCCGGTGCAAACAGAGTTGTCTACGGTTATTGAAATGGGACGCTTTATGGTTGATCCGCAATATCGCGGTAAAGCCCGGCTTGCTACTTTGGGTATGTCTTTGCAACTCAGCGCCTATGTTCGACGTGACCGTTCTGCAAAATGGCTGATCGCCTTTATGTCGGAAAAAGTCCGCCGCGCATTTTATGACATTGTGCCCTTTGAAATACTGGATGAAAATCCACCGAGCAAGGCGCAGCTTGAGGCGCGAACGGTACGCCAGGGATATTGGGATAAAGGCGAAATTCACCCGGTGATGGCTGAGTCATCGCGCCTACTTTGAAGTTCTTTATAAAGCTCGTTAACCTTGATTGGCTGAACTTAGTCCTACTACGCTTATTATCCAATACTACTTTGTCGCTGCCCATCGAGGTTCTGGTATATAAGCATTGACCATCGCCCCACCGAGAATAAGAAAGGCCACTGAGCAAATGAAGACGGCTTCATAGCCCAACCATGCGGCCAAAATACCACCTAATAGTGGCCCAAGGGTGCCAGCCACTTCTGAGCTGGAATTGGCAATGGCGATGCGCAGGGGTACGTCGTCGCGGTGGCCAAACTCCAGGGTTAAATTAATCGCCGTGCTTTGGAAGCCCTGTGTTGCGGCGCCGATGCCAATAAACACTAAAATATTGAAGAGTAGCCCCTCGCTAAATAACAGCAGTAAGGTTGAAGCAATCCACAGCCCGATGGATATAAGGAAGGCCAGACGGAAGCCTCTGTGGTCTGCAATAAAGCCCCAGACTAGATTTGAAAGGGTACCCGATAGCGTGAAGGCGACGGTTAACGTGCCAAGTACAGCGCCGGTTAAGCCCAGGGTTTGTCCTGCGTAGAGAATATAAAAAGGCATCGCCATACGCCCCATGGTGGCCAGAGAGCGGGCCAGGAAATAATGGGTGAAGGCCGGGTCGTCACGCAGCAGGGCGGGTATGTGGGAGAGACGTTCTTTGAGGCTGACATTAGCGGCGACGGTGGGCGGCTCCGGCTCGCGCACAAAGAGCAACATACCCAGGCCAATAGTGGTGAGTACAAAGGCGAGTAAAAATGTCATCGAATAACCGACGGGATCGGGCGTATTGCCAATCAGATAATGTCCGCCCAAATAGGCGACTCCAGCAGCGGTAATACCGGCGAGAAAATTCCGCATCCCCGTCAGCCAACCCCGCTTGTTAATCGGTATAACCTTGCTCATCAGCACATTAAAGATAACGCCCTGCATGCCCTGAAACAGGCCTAGCAGTACCAGAAATAGGTAGATGGCTAACAAGGCTGAAGAGGGGGATAGCAGTAAGCCCGCTAGTGCAATACACAGCACCATCGCACGCATTCCGCCGCCGATAAGAAAACCCATGGGTAAAACGCGCGTTCTGTGCTCAATAAGATTGGCCCCCAACAAGGGGGTGATGGCCATGCCGAGGGACTGCATGGCCAAAGCAATGCCCACGGCTATGGTGGAACCATTGGACAGCAGTAAAATATAGGCGGGCAGAAAAGTGGGTGCGGTAAGTAGACGAAACCCCGTTTGCCCCAACAGGCCATGGGCGAGGTGGGCGGTAAAATTGCGCTTGAGATTACGTCGCACCTGAAGCTGATAATGTCGTTCAGCCCGCTGGCTGGATTGCTTTTGTGTCACGGTGAGAATAAACCTAGTTTGAGCATGGCATCAGCGATTTAGTCATGTTGAACAGCGCTAATGTTGATGGCTCTAGAATATCGCGTTTGGTGGTAGTCGCGCTAATGTATTCATTTTTAATTATTTTGTACAAAGAAATAGCACAGCAGAAATACTGTTTTTTAGGTTGTGGCGTTTGGCCTGTGATTGGCCTAAAAATAATTTCTCTCGATTGCTTTCACTTTAGTCTTATGCTGTTATAGCCACAAAATAAATAATAAAAAAGGTTAATCAAATGAGCCAGTCCCATATTCTCGATGGTATTAAAGTTCTCGATTTTACCCAGTTTTTAGCCGGTCCCGCAGCAACCCGTCTGATGGCAGAAATGGGTGCAGAGATTGTCAAAATAGAAGAGCCGACGATTGGCGATAACTCTCGTCATTTTCCCTTTAAGGCTGAAGATGGCCGCAGTGGTTATTATGTGCAGCAAAATCGCGGTAAAAAATCCCTGGCCATTGATTTGAAGTCCGAGCAGGGTAAAGAGATTATCCGTAAGATGATCCCCCATTTTGATGTGCTGGTTGAAAATTTTTCAGCCGGTGTGATTGGGCGTTTGGGCTTTGGTTGGGAGGAGGTGAAAAAGCTCAATCCAAAAATGATTATGTGTTCAATCTCCACCTTTGGGCAGGAGGGGCCGCTGGCCCATTTGCCGGGTTTTGATTACATCGCCCAGGCCTATTCCGGTGTATCGGCGATGATAGGTCCGGCCGACGGTCCGCCCTCGCTGGTTGGTCTCGCCATTGGCGATACCTCAACCGGTGTTCATGCGGCAACGGCAATTGGTTATTCGCTCTTCCACCGCGAGCGCACAGGCAAAGGCCAGTATCTCGATATCTCTCTGCTCGATACCTACTTCCACCACCATGAAGTCAATGTGCAGGACTACAGTGCCAGCAAGGGTAAGTCCTTGCCCCGCCGTTTGGGTACCCATCACAATGTTGCGGCGCCGGTAGGCATGTTTAAGGGCCGTGAGCGCTATTTCTTTATTGTAGCCTTAACGCACCAGTGGCCCGGTTTTTGTGAGGCGATTAAGAAGCCCGAGTTACAACAGGACCCGCGTTTTTCTGATCCGGCGATTCGTATTGAAAATCGTTTTGAGTTGGCAAAAATTATTGAACAATGGATGTCTGAGCAGGACAGTGACGATGCGGTACAAAAAATATTAGAAGATGCGCGCATTCCCGTGGCACCCATTCTTGAAGTCGAAGAGGCGATGGCCCATCCCCATTTGATCCAGCGTGAAACGGTACGCACTATTTCCGACCGCAGTATTGGTGAATTTCAGGTGCCCGGTATGCCGCTACGCTTTTCCGAATTTCCCGGCCACCTGCCCTTAGTGGCCCCCTATCTGGGTGAACAAAATACAGAAGTACTGACAGAGTATTTATCCTTATCTGCTCAGGAAATAGCGGGCCTGGAGAAGAGTGGTGTGCTTGGTACGGAGCCGGTGCCAAAATAATAGGCAATACTGGCTGCGGGTAAAAACGCTCGTGGCTTTTTTCTTAGAGCCTTTATCTATTCGTGCCTCGTGCCAGTGATCAGCGAATAATCTTTATCCATTCCCCCTCAGTGGGTTCGTCACTGGGGTAATCCCCATTAATTAGCCGCAGGTGGTCAACACCGTAACGACCGAGCTTGAGGTGTTTTGACAGCCGCGCATAAGTGGCTCCGGCTTTAGCTTTTACGTAGTAAATAGCCTGGGGGTTCTGGCTTTGCATCTCACGCATTGAGCGGGGTTTGAAACTTGAGGCAATGCTGAGAAAGTCCCTGTCATAACT
>QNFO01000018.1 GCA_003646355.1 Gammaproteobacteria bacterium | reverse complement strand
ATCAATGCGCCAATAAGGGGGGGAAGAACGTAGGCCAGCCAGGATTCCATAATAAAATATTCACCGTAATTAGGAGGTAAGTAGAAAAGCAAAATACAGCGCGGAATCATAAACGTCTTTACCGTACCGATCCATCCAAAAGGCCAGAAGAGGTCAAGCCAACAAGCCTTATGTGACATTGTAAATGGTCGCGAATAGTGCACGACCCTCAGGTAATAAACGCTACACTGCCATGGCAAAACTTACACACTACCAAGATTAATAACTATAAAGAGAAGGTATCTATGAAAAATCTCGAAGGAAAAGTCGCACTCATTAGTGGTGCCGCCCGTGGTCAGGGCGCTGCCGAAGCGCGTATTTTTGTTGAGCGCGGCGCCAAAGTCATGATCTGCGATGTACTCGATGACGAGGGCAAAAAAACCGCCGCCGACATCGGCGATTCAGCCGCCTACATTCATCTCGACGTTACCAGTGAGAGTGACTGGCAGGCCGCCGTTGCCGCCACTGTTGCCAAATTTGGCAAGCTCAACGTATTGATCAATAACGCCGGTATCGCCGAAATGGACATGCTCAAAGATATGACTGTCGATAAATACATGAAGACCATCAGCATCAACCAGGTCGGTGTTTTCCTCGGCATGAAATGTGTTGCTGGTGCCATGAAAGACGCCGGTGGCGGCTCGATTATTAACATCTCATCCATCGCCGGCCTCGGTGGTGCTGTCGGTGGCGTCGCTTACTGCGCCAGTAAATTCGCCGTGCGCGGCATGACCAAGGTTGCGGCCATGGAGCTAGGCCCCGATGGTATCCGCGTTAACTCCATCCACCCCGGCGGTATTATGACTCGCATGCTCACCGATGCAGGTCTCGATGGCGAAAGTGCCGATGCACTGTTTTCCAAGGCCCCTGTTGGCCGCATTGGCCAGCCCGAAGAAATGGCAAACCTCGCCGTTTATCTGGCCTCCGACGACAGCTCTTACTCCACGGGTTCTGAGTTTGTTGCCGATGGCGGTTTGACAGCTGGTTTTGCACTGGAGGGATAAACTCCTTTCAATAAGCACTCAAGTACGGCGGTATTTATAATACTTTTGTACCTGGGTAAGTCCTGCACTAGCC
Organism: Gammaproteobacteria bacterium; assembly: GCA_003646355.1. The sequence goes on along the minus strand of QNFO01000018.1, from coordinate 9,505 downwards.
GCTATTCAGCCTCATTCTGCATTTGAAAAGATTGATCTGCCCTTTCTCTACCCACCTCAATAAAGCGCCGAATATAGGCTATTTCTTTATCACTCTCGCGCATGGCGATATACAGCTTTCTCTGCATACCTTTTTTACCGAGCCTAAGAATTTCCAACTTCCCTCCTTTACACCTGCTCTCTGCCAACCACCGAGGTAAAACACAAACGCCGCGCTGCAGCTCCGTCATTTGCAGCATCAACTCCAGCGATTCAACAACTTTATGTGCGGCGGGCTTAACATGAACAGGGCTTAAAAAATGGTTATAAATATCGAGTCTTTCTAAGGGTACGGGAAAGGTCAGCAGCGTTTCGGCGGCGAGTTGTTCGGGGCTTATTTGTTTTACTCCCGCCAGCGGATGATCCGCTGCCAGCACCAACACTAACTCATAATCGGCGAGCACTTCGTAATAACTGCCCTGTTGCTTGATCAAATCGGGGGTAACGAGAATATCAATATGGTGGTTGAGCAAACCCTCTAGTCCGGAAAACTGAAACTTGCTGACGATGTCGATATCCACTTCCGGCATCTGGCGCATAAATTCACCGGTGACCCCGGTCAACCATTCGTAACAGGGATAACACTCAACCCCGATGCGTAATATGCCCTGACGGCCCTCGCCATAGGCTTTTAAATTCTGCTCGGCCTGAGCAATCACCGGCAATACTTGCTCTGCTACTTGTAGCAACAACTGCCCTGCGTGGGTAAGGCGTAAGTAACGGCCATCTCTCTGCCACAGGCAAACATCCAGTTTTTTCTCAAGACTGCGGATTTGGTGGGACAGGGCCGACTGGCTCAAACAGAGTGTGTTGGCGGCCTCGGTCAAAGTTCCATTTTGCTGCAGAGCAGAAATAATTCTGAGGTGGCTGTTCTCGATCATCTATAACGCCCTATAATTTATGAGAAAAGCTCATAGTTACGCAATAATTCATCATTATTACTCACTGGTCACCATCAATACAATGCTGCGTTTCTTAACCCGCAAACAATAAATAGGAGCACATAGCGTCATGGTGACGACACACAATCTTGGCTTCCCCCGCATTGGTAAAAAACGTGAATTAAAAATTGCCCTCGAAAGCTACTGGCAGGGTAAGTCCTCGCAAACAGAACTACTTGAAACAGCTGCGGAGCTGCGCAAGGTTCACTGGAAGCAGCAGAGTGCACTCGACTATGTACCTGTTGGGGATTTTTCCCTCTACGATCAGGTGCTGGACACCAGTTTTATGCTCGGCCATATTCCTGCCCGCGTGCGCGATCTGCCCGGTGATTCCCAGGACAATTACTTCCGTGTTGCACGGGGTCGCTCGGCCAAGGAACAAGCCAGCTGCTGTGTCAGCGCCGGGGAAATGACCAAGTGGTTTGATACTAACTACCATTACATCGTGCCGGAGTTCGACGCCAATACCACGTTCACAGCCAATGCCGACGCGTTGATTCAACAAATCGAAGAAGCTCAGGCACAGGGCTTGCTAATCAAGCCAGTGATTATTGGCCCGCTCACCTATCTTCGCCTGGGCAAAAGTAAAGATGGCAGCAATAAGCTAGATTTACTGCCAGCCATCATCGCAGCCTATAAAACCCTGCTCGCTGCACTGGATAAAACCGGCATTACGTGGCTACAAATTGATGAGCCGGCCCTTGTCACCGAACTCGAGGCCGAGTGGCAAGAAGCAGCAATAAAAGCTTACCAGCAACTGCAGGGGCGATCTTTCAAAGTGTTAGTGGCCACTTACTTCGGCCAATTGCAAGACAACCTAACGCTTGCGTGCCAACTGCCCGTTGACGGCCTGCACCTCGATACCATCAACGCCAAAGTTGAAATCAAACAGGCCATTGCACTGCTGGGTGACGACAAAGTGCTTTCACTGGGCATTATTAATGGTCGCAATATCTGGATAAATGACCTTAATACCACCCTCGACTGGCTCGAACCTATTCATCAACGTCTTGGTGAGCGGCTGTGGTTGGCGCCGTCCTGCTCACTACTGCACGTACCCGTTGACCTCAACAGTGAAGAAAAGCTGGATGGGGATGTGAAGTCCTGGCTCAGCTTCGCGGTTCAAAAACTCGACGAACTCAGCACACTCGCCAGTGCCCTAAATGGTGGTAGAGACTCTGTCACGACCCTTCTCTCAGAAAATCAGGCACTCATCGACAGCCGAAAAAACTCGGCACGCGTACACAAACCCCGGGTGCAAAACGCACTAAGCAGAGTCAACGACACCATGGCTAAACGCCAGTCACCCTATGCCCAGCGCGAGGTCGAACAAAGTAAAAAGCTTAATCTCCCCCTCTATCCCAGCACGACTATTGGCTCCTTCCCACAAACGGCGGGCATACGCCAAAGCCGCCGGGACTTCCGCCTGGGTAAGTTATCCGCAGAAAAATACCAACGAGCAATGGAAGAAGAAGTTGCCCACTGCGTGCGCGAACAAGAGGCACTGGGCCTTGATGTGCTGGTACACGGCGAGCCCGAGCGCAACGACATGGTCGAATACTTTGGCGAACAACTCGACGGTTATACCTCGAGTCAATTCGGCTGGGTACAGTCCTACGGCTCACGCTGTGTAAAGCCGCCGATCATTTACGGCGATATTTCACGCCCCAAAGCAATGACCGTTGAATGGGCTCGTTACGCGCAGTCACTCACCGAAAAACCTATAAAAGGCATGCTTACCGGCCCGGTCACTATTTTGAACTGGTCCTTTGTTCGTGACGACCAAAGCCGCGCGCAAACCTGCCTGCAACTAGCGCTGGCCATACGTGAAGAAGTACTCGACCTTGAAAACGCCGGTATCGATATTATTCAAATTGATGAAGCTGCTCTGCGCGAAGGTCTACCGCTGCGCCAATCACAATGGCAGGGCTATCTCGACAGGGCGATTCGCGCCTTTCGCATTGCCGCCAATGGCGTTAGCGACACCACGCAAATTCACACTCACATGTGTTATTCCGAGTTCAATGACATTATTGCTGCCATCGCAGAAATGGATGCCGACGTGATTACCATAGAAACTTCGCGCTCGGATATGAGCCTGCTTGACGTATTTGATGAGTTCCACTACCCCAACCAAATTGGCCCCGGGGTATACGATATTCACTCACCCAATATACCCACAGTGGAATCTATTGTTGAGCTAATGCAAAAAGCCGAGCTACGTATTCCCGCCGAACGACTGTGGATTAACCCTGACTGTGGACTAAAAACACGCAACTGGGAGGAAGTACTACCCGCCCTACAAAATATGATGAGTGCGAGGCAAGAGCTAGTAGCAACCTTTGAGGGCAGACAATAAGACTGGAAGACTAAGCAAAAACAGAGCTACCCGAGTGCCGCCCGAGGCTTGGGCAGCCCTGTTTGTTATACCTCCCGCATTCAAAAATTAAGTGCGCCACTTTATCCAGGATATTATTAACCAACTGGATATAAGAGGTGCGGCATGGGTATTCACGCCTGGATAAGTAAGAAAGAACCCCGATTAAAGGCATGCACTCTAGAATAAAAAACTATTTCAGGCTGGCTTATCTGCATAGCTCACACCCATCCCCGCCCGCACATCATTATTCACACCGTACTGAGGTATCGGGTAGCGCAGACCATTACGGGACAAAGCTTCTAGCCCCTGAATAACTTTTGGCAAATAAGACGGCGGAATAGCCATTAGCAACTCGTCCTCCATCACTCCACCGTAGCGACGCTCGGCAAAGCAGGGCAAGGATAGACTAGGTTCTCCAGTACTCAGAGCACGACCCCAAGAATCGGCGCAGGCCGACTCACCAACACATGACCAGTCTAGCTTTTTATATCCCGACCACTGCAAGCCATTAATGAAAATAATCATTTGCGCTGGCGTCGCATAAATCAGGCAAATATCTGGCGGGTTTAGTCGGCCGCTGGCAAGAGGGCTTACGGCCATTGCTTCATACTGCCCAAAGGGTACAACATCCATTGCTTGCTGATGCGCCAACGTGTCTTCCATTGTTTCATACCACACACCAACCATGGGCTGGCCTTCAAGCCACTCTTCATTTTGCGGATGCAAGCCAAGCACAGCGCGGCACTGCTCACCAACAAGGTCATCGGCGGTAATGCCCACCGTCCAGCCATTACGCGCAGCCTGCCCCACAATTTGATCTGTGGTGTGGATATCATTGGGGCGACGAATACGCGGCACCGCCTCCATTTCTTCTTTGGAATCGAAAAGCTTCATGCCAATGACAGTGGTACGCAAGCGCAAGAGGCGATTCAGGTCATCGACAATTTGCGCGCCATCAAACTGTTGAATATCCGACGATATGAGTTCAGACATAAAGTTTTCCCATTGGTGGATTCTTACTTGAAATGGTTTCCTAGGTTATCACGGTAGTATATTAACGGTGTCTATACTTTTATAAAATTATCGACATGCCGCTATACTCTATTTTCACAAGCCTTCAACCGAGATAATAATATGAACAGTTTAACGAAAAACTTTTGCACTACCATAAAATACTGGACGGCGTTTATTACTCTAGCGATGGTTTTTAATGCCCCTGTCAACGCTGCCCAGATAAGTGAGCCAGACTTATCTCAAAAAAATACAATTGATCAGATGCACCACAAACTACACGCTGATCAAGCTTCTGCAAAAAGAAAAGAAACACAAGCATTAAAAGAACTCAACGAGATGACCATTCGTGAAAATATCAACCTTGCAGATATCAACGCTAAAATTGACGAACTAATGGCTGCTAAAACAGAGATTATGCGCCTGCGCTATGCCCACCTTGTCGAGATGCGAAAAAGTCTAAGCGACGATCAAAAACCAAGCTATGACAAAGCAATATTGAATCGTTCTGCCATAAAATAAGACACCTTGTGTTATTCCAAATTATCACATTCACTTAATCGCACTTGCAGCGATATTGAGCAGCGGGAATTTTCTGCTTCGACTCCGGTCATAGTTCCAATGAATAACACAATGACTCAGCCAATTTATTGCTGGCAGATGTTCTCATGATAAAAAATACAATTCTAATATTATTAAGCTTTGCGCTATCCAATACCTGGGCGAGCGAAGAAATACTATGGCAAGATTGGTCTGCTAGTACCTTCTCTCAAGCCAAGGGAACAAACCGATTAATCCTCATTAATGTCGGGCATGAAGGCTGTACTGCCTGCCGTTTTATGGAAGAAAATACGTTCAGTGATCCAGCAGTTATTGAATTAGTAAATGCCAATTTTGTCGCCATTCAGGTTGACAGTGAAGCGCGGCCGGATATTGGCGAACGGTATTCAGACTGGGCCTGGCCCGCCAATGCAATTATGCGTCCTGATGCCGTTCAGGTATTAGCTTTTGCGGGAAGTCGTCGCCCAGCGCCTTATATGGAGATACTTCGCAAAGTAATTAATGACCACGCCTCCGGTACATTAAGCCCCGACAAACTTGCCCCCTACGGCGCACCGCAACAAGCAGAAACTGCAGCCTTTACCGATCTCCGCAAGCGAATTCGAACATTACAAGACGATGTTTTCAACGCTAAAAAGAGCGGTGTGTTTGAAAGCGCCGAAGCACTGCGCCATTTACTGCTACGCAGCCACCTCTACGGCGATAACAATGCCCGTCTGCTGGCGACAAAAACTCTCGACGGACTTCTTCAGCAATTGGACCCAAGCTGGGGCGGTATGTTTTATGCCTCCTTTGGCAGTTGGGACAATACGGTGCCGGAGAAACGTCTGGAAAGTCAGGCCGCTGCTCTGCAGGCTTATGCCGAAGGGTACCAGCTATTGGCCGACCCTAAATATCGCGCAGCCATCGATAATATTGATAAGTACTTAACAAGCTTCATGCGCTCGAAACAGGGGACATTTTTCGCCAATCAACAAGACCGACTGAGCGGTTTGCCAGACGGTATGAGCATGGATGACTACTACGTCTTAGGTGATAAAGAACGACGCAGTTACGGTATGCCGACTATTGATCACGCTATTTATAGCGATGTGAATGCGCGGATAATTCTTGGTTATGTCATGGCATTTGAAGCCACAGGTAAACAAAGCTATCTTGATACAGCAAAAAGAGCGGCAAAACATTTAATCGACAAACGCCAAACAAAAACGGGGTGGATTATCCAGTTTATGCCGAGCACCGAGCTGTCGACTGACAAACGTGTGCATGTGCTCACGAATCAACAACTACCCTACCTACGCACACAGGCGCATTTTGGCTTAGCTTTATTAAGCCTTTATCGTGCAACAGACAACATCTATTGGCGCCAGATCGCTATCAAAGTAGCAAATGCTCTCTTACCAAACCTTGAAGACGAAAAGCTTGGCGGTTTTTACGGTGCTCCCGATGACGGAACACCGGGACGACGCAAGCCTCTTGAAGATAATGCAACAGCCGCACATTTTTTATATCTGCTCGGCGTATTAGAAAAAAACGGGCGTTATAAAATAGCGGCAGAGCGAGCGATACGCGCCTCGGCATCGCCCACTGCTGTCTGCCGTGAAGGAAGAATCACCGGTAGTCTGGCAATGACTCTGGAAATCATTACAGCGGAGTATGTTGAGTTTTCTGTGGTGGGTGATGCCAAAGACGATCGAACACAAAAGTTACTGCAGGCTGGTCGACGTCTCTTTGAACCCCGTAAGTTAGTCCATAGCGAGTCCACTGGCAGATATCCCCAAAGATCTGCACCTGCTATGTATATTTGCAATGACCAGCGCTGCACTGTACCCATTTATAAACCCACCCGTGTAGCAAGCCAGGCGGAGTTATTTACCTATAAGGTATCTCCGGGGAAAACACCTTGAGACTCTTCAACCAACTGACTGACTCCAGCACATGCCTTATTTTTTCTTTTCAGGAAACAACATACTGTAAATAGTTTGGTAGGCGTCGTCGTTTGCCAGGCCCATAATCATGCCTGCTCGTGCATCGCGAAAATAACGTTCAAAAGGCAAACGGCCCGCAAAGGCGGTGCCGCCAAACATAGTCATTAATTCCTGAGTTACCAACACAGCGACCTCCGAACAACTCACTTTAGCCTGTAAATAAGGCAAGGGGGCTGCCACCTGCCCGGCATCACCTGCTGCCGCTGCAACGTGCAAGAGTGCGCGCGCCGCTTCTATTTTCGCACTCAATTCAGCCATGCGGCGCTGGTTAATCGGGTTATCCAGACGCTTAGCACCACTGGGGTGAACCTTCGCTGCCTCTACCATGGCTAATTCATAAGCCCCGGACGCCACGCCTAAGTACGCCGCGCCATAGGTCAAGGCGACCACCGGCATCATCACAGCACCCAGGTATTTCAGCGCGCCACCCTCATCACCAATACGGTTTTGCTCAGGAACAATGCCGTTAAAGCGAATAGGCATGCTGTTATTACCGCGCATCCCCAGACCGTTCCAGTCCTCCAGGGTTTCCCATTCAATTTTGTCGGCTTCAATAAATAATGCAGAGAGCTTATGGCCTTTCGTTTCAGCACCAACCCGGCAAAGCATAAAATAGTGGGACGCCTGACCGGCCGATGTGACATAAGATTTTCGCAAGTGATCAACGATGTAACCTTCGTCCCCTTTTTCGACAGAGGACAAGACCATGCCCGGTACCCAGTTGTCACCCTTGCCCGAGGTTTCACCACCGGCAACAGTGCAGAGAATTTCACCCGTCGCGATTTTTTTAACAAACTGTTCAACCTGATAATCGCTGGGCATTCTGCTGATAAGCTCAGCTGCTTCAACATGCATTTTGTAGCACATAGCCGTTGAAGCACACTTCTTCGCGAGCTCCTCTACAACCAGACAAGTTGATAATAAATCAGCACCGAGCCCGCCGTGTTCTTTGGATACACGCAGGCCCCATAAACCACTCCCTTTTAAACCATCCAGAGAGGCACGGGGAAAGACCCCTGATTTATCCGTTTCAGCCGCACGAGGGGCCAACTCTGCTGTCGCTAATTGTGCAGCGAGTTCTTTTAATGCCCGCTGCTCTTTTGTTAACGGGAAATAAGTCACTGTATAATCCTCTTTGTTTAATCGAAGGCCTCGCCTTAATAAGACCCGCCGTTCTCTAGCCAATATGCGCACTCGGGTGTTAGGGTTTCTGCTATATGCTCATCATAAGTCGACAGCTCGTCAGCAGTCAGCACATCGCGCCAACGCCCGTTTGAACCCTTATTTATAAATGTCTGAGCACCACCGTCGAACAACATATCGGCCATGGGTATCACTTCGTCGGCACGTTTTTTCATCGACGCGAAGGTGCATAGCTCGGTGACCTCTGCCAGATATTCCGGTGTTATTGCTATATCCAGATAGTCAGCGATGCGCTTAATTTGACCCGACAGGTCGGCAAGCATATCGGCATAATTAACCAATAATACATTGGGCAAATGGCGGTATTCCCACCAGGTTTTTATCACATGTAGCTGAGACCAGAAGGGATAGCCATCACTTTCCCAATCGAACCAGCCACGACCAATCCAGTCGCGCCAGAATTCATGAATATCATCCCCTGCTGGCGGGAAGGGCTCGCCAACTCGGTCTGGCATATCTTCCAACATCTGGAGAAAGCCCTGAGAATAATTTGAATAATGATTCCATAGCGACATAAATAAATCACGCCCATCGCGTGTTACAAAAACGTGTTTAACCTCAGGATGGAAGGGAAAACCATCAAGTGCCGTATGTGTTTTAAGAAAGCGTCGATGGGTTTGCGATTCAAGATCTTGTTCAAGCTCGTCAAGTGGGGTCATACGCATATCGACAAAAACAGACAGATCATGAAAGGGTGCGGGTGGCTTACCATCCTGAAAGAGGAGTAAGGAAATAATTTGCTGGGTCCATGTCGTTCCCGACTTTTGAGTCGTAGCAACAACAATATCATCGGGACGCGGTTTAAACACTTGCCAGCGAGTGCTATCAATGTGATGGTTTTGATAAACCCGAGTGACTTCGGGTAATGCCGGTCGCTTAGACATAAAAGTCCTTATTACTGTTATTTTTAGTTGATGAAGTTAGCAAGGGCCATACGACACGCAAATAAACTGGCAAGGTAAAATCGCATTACAAAGAATCTAGAATTAAGCTTAACTTCTTTATTTTATACCTCAGCCGTATTCAACCAGGTGTCGTGCTTATTACAGACACTTAATACATTAATCACACCGCGATAATTACCCACAGATATTTCTGAGATCGGCGCTTTATCTTTTGTCGGGTCAAACATATGTTCGGCGATAAAATTAAAGTCACTGTCTAAAACGATATGCTTAACAATGTAGTGGGCATAGGGATCCATGCCGTGGGCGGTGACCACTTTAACGACGGCACCACTATCACTTTTCAGCACTTCAATATTGGGTAAATGGCCGCCGACCTTTTTAGCCCAGCGCCCTGGTGCCTCTTTGGTGTAGTACAAACCACCGGCCATATTAGACGCCGCTGACAAAGAATCGGAGGAATTTGCCAGTACCAACT
>QNFO01000017.1 GCA_003646355.1 Gammaproteobacteria bacterium | reverse complement strand
TGCAAAAAGAGCAGCGCCGTTTTGACATTATTGTGCTCGACCCGCCGGCTTTTATTAAGCGCAAGAAAGATCAAAAACAGGGCGAAAAGGCTTACCACCAAATAAATGAGTTGGCGCTGAAGCTGCTAGCGCCGGGCGGCCTGCTAGTATCGGCATCGTGCTCCATGCATTTGCCGGCCGAGGGTTTGCAACAAATTGTTCGCAGTGCCGGTGGTACACGCAGCCGTCGCCTACAAATACTCGCGTCATTGGGACAGGGGCCGGATCATCCCATTCATCCCTCCATTGCAGAAACGTCTTATTTAAAGGCGATTTTTGCGCGGGATCTGGGTTGAGCTAGCCCCGATACTCGCTTAAGCAATTACGCCGTATAGCCTATGTGTCTCGTTACTCTCGCTTTTCAACACCATCCCCGCTACCCGCTTATTGTGGTGGCGAATCGGGATGAGTTTTATGACCGCCCGACTCAGCCAGCCGAGTTTTGGGCCGATAGCCCGAGTATTCTCGCCGGGCGTGATCTTGACGCTGGCGGCACCTGGTTTGGTGTCGACCGCAAGGGCAACTGGGCGACGGTGACCAATACCCGTGGCGGTGGTTATTACGCGGATAAATCGCGAGGCGGACTGCCCACTGGTTTTCTACTTAACGAGGGTGCCAGTGAGGATTATTTTGAGGAAGTGCTAGAGGAGGGTGAGCTGTACAGTGGCTTTAACCTGCTCGCCGGTTCGGCCGATGAATTGCTGTTTTGCACCAATGCCCGGGGCCGCACCCAGCATTTGAACCCGGGTATTTTTACCTTGAGTAATGATTCTCTTGATACGCCCTGGCCCAAATCTGAGCTGGCACGGGCGCGGCTCGGCCTTGCGATTGAGGATGATGAGCTGGACAGTGAAGCCTTGCTGGCCGTGCTGGGTTCTCGAAAAACCTTCCCCGATCACCTCTTACCCGACACAGGTCTGGGCATCGAAATGGAGCGCAGTCTGTCGTCGCCGTTTATTGTTGGCCCCAGCTACGGTACCCGCTGCACCACGGTTTTGCTGATCGACAATAAAGGCAATATCGAATTTGCCGAGCAAAATTTTGCCCAGGGAAAACCACTCGGCAAGCTGCGCCAATATCAATTTAGTGTGGATTAAAGCGAGGCCTTGTTTCGCTTTTATACTTCTATAGCAGGCTAGGACTGCTGGCGGGTCGTATCAGACGGGCAATTTCTGGTTGGCTGAGCATTTCATTCAAGTAGTCTTCGATGGCGAAGGTGTCGGTTAGCAGGCTGGCCTGCTCGGCAAATTCACGCATGTCGCTCAACTTTAATTGGCGCAATATCGCCTTTACTCGCAGCAAATTAGCAGAGCTCATCGACAGAAACTCATAACCCATGCCGACCAGTAAAATAGCGCCCAGTGGCTCGCCTGCCAGTTCGCCGCAAACACTGACCGGGCAGTGGTATTTTTTGGCATCGTCGAGAATGATGCGCAGGGCTTTCAGCAGACTGGGGTGAAAACTGTGGTAGAGCTCGACGACTCGGGGGTTGTTGCGGTCGACGGCCAGCAGGTACTGGGTGAGGTCATTGGTGCCAACGGAAATAAAGTCGACGCGCTTAGCGATTTCACCGATTTGAAAAACCGCTGCCGGCACTTCAATCATCGCGCCAATGGCGGGCATGTCAAAGCGGTAGCCCTCTTCCTGCGTCAATTCCTGATAGACGCGTTTGATCAGTACCAGTGAGCTATCCAGCTCCTCGGTATTGGAGATCATCGGCAATAAAATACGCAGATTATTAAGGCCAATACTGGCGCGCATCATCGCCCGCAGTTGCACCAGAAAAATCTCCGGGTGGTCGAGCGTCACGCGTATGCCGCGCCAGCCAAGGAAGGGGTTTTCCTCTTCGATGGGGAAGTAGGGCAGAGATTTGTCGCCGCCGATATCGAGGGTGCGCATGGTCACCGGGCGGGGGCTGAACATCTCTAGCTGCTCGCGATAGAGCTGGCGTTGTTCCTCTTCAGAGGGGAAGCGCTCGCGCATAAAGAAGGGTATTTCGGTGCGGTACAGGCCAACGCCTTCCGCGCCCCGGTCGAGAGACAGCATGGAGTCGATACGCAGCCCGGTATTGACCCACAGCGAGATGTGTTGTCCGTCGAGGGTGACGCTGGGCTCGTCCTTCGTTGCTTCAAGATCGGCGGCGAAGATTTTTTCCTCGGCGTAGACCTTCTCGTAAGCCTCCCGGTGCTGGTCGGTGGGCGAATTAATTACCAGGCCCTGATGGGCATCAACGATTAGCTCGCAGCCTTCAAGCTCGCTCCAGGGCAGGTCGATGGCGCCCATAATTGTCGGTATGCCCATGGCCCTGCCGAGAATAGCCATGTGGGAGTTATACGAGCCCTTGGCCGAAACCATGGCGCGAATGTTTTCAAAAGGCACATCGGCAAGATTGGGGGCAGCCAGCTCTTCGCCAATTAAAATCGTATTTTCAGGATAGTATTTTTCTTCGTGCTGCTGCTGTTGCAGATAGCCCAGTACTCGGCGCCCGAGATCGCGTACATCGGTGGCGCGCTCGCGCAGGTAGGGGTTTTCCATGGCACTAAAAGTGCGGATATGCTCGAGGATGACCCGGCTCCAGGCGTATTGCGCTGATAGCCCTGTCTTGATGCGCTCGCTGACTTCACCACCCAGAGAGTTTTCATCGAGCATGCTGACGTAAACATCGAACAGAGCGATTTCTTCGGGGTTCAACTTGTCAGAGAGATCTTGATGCACCGTCTTTAAATCTTTGATGGTGCTGTCGAGAGCATCGCGAAATTGCGCCAGTTCGCCGTCAATATCGTTAGTGCGGCGTTTGGGCACGGCACTGAGGTCGGCAGCGGGCGCGACCACGATACCAACGCCAATGCCAATGCCGGGCGCACTGGGCAGTCCAGAGTAGTGGTATTCGCCCGAGTTGTTGTCCGCTTCCAGCTCGGGTGATACGGCGCGGGCAAGCTCACCCGTTGCCTCTGCGTGGGCAATAATGCCAGCCAGCTGGGCGGCAATGGTGACCAGAAAGGCCTCTTCGCTTTCGTCGAAACGGCGGCGTTGTTGTTGCTGCACCACTAGCACGCCGAGCACAGTACGGTGGTGGATTATCGGTGAGCCAAGAAAGGCGCTGAATTTTTCTTCGCCGGTCTCGGGAAAATAAGCAAAGCGGGGATGGGTCTCGGCGTGTTCGAGGTTGAGGGGCTCTGCTTTGTGGGCCACCAGTCCGACCAGACCCTGCTCGTTGGTCATCGACACCTTGCCAACAGCTTCGGGCAATAGGCCATCGGTAGCGGCGAGCACATAGGCATCCGTTTTTTTATCGAGTAGATAGACCGAGCAAATGCCTGTATCCATCACCGCTTTAACGCGGTGCACGATAATCTTCAGTAAGGCGTCAAAATCGCTGGCTGAATTGACCTCCTGAAGAATGCTGCGTAGTGAGTTCAGCATGGTTTGCTTACCGCTGGGGCTTCAGTTTTTGTTCTAAATCGCTGTGAATTTGTGCCAGCTCCTTCAGCGCTCGGCGATAAACATCGCGTTTGAAGTCGACCACCTGGCTGATGGGGTACCAGTAATTGACCCAGCGCCAGCCATCAAACTCAGGTTTTTTTCCGCAGTCAAAGCGAATATGGTCGGTGGTGCTGTTGAGTAGTAGCAAAAACCATTTTTGTTTTTGGCCAATGCAGGTAATCGTTTCGCCCTGGCGGATATAGCGTTTGGGTAGTCGGTAGCGCAACCAACCCCGGGTGTTGGCGAGAATTTTGACATCGGATTGTTCGAGGCCGATCTCTTCGTGCAGCTCGCGATACATAGCATCGCGGGGGCTTTCACCGGGGTCGATACCCCCCTGAGGAAACTGCCAGGCATTTTGCCGGACGCGTTTGGTCCACAGTAAGCGACCCTTGCCGTCGGCGACGATAATACCTACGTTGGGGCGAAAGCCATCCTTATCGATTGTGTCCATAATTGCCCCGACGTCATATAGTTGTAGGCTATTGTTCCACAGTTACTCAGGGTGCGGCAAATGCACGCTGCGCCTGAGCATTGAGTGAAAGAGGGATAGCCGGTATTCTGCCTGTTTTTACGATCACCACATAAAGAGTAAAGCATGCCTCTGGCGCTATTTGATTTGGACAATACCCTGCTTGCTGGCGATAGCGATTATGCCTGGGGTGAGTTTTTGGTCGATGAAAAAAAGGTCGACCCCGACCACTATGCGCGCATGAATGAGCAGTTCTATGAAGACTATCAGCTGGGCAAACTCGATATTTTTGAATACTTGCGCTTTGCCCTCGCGCCCCTCGCTGCGCTTGAGCCGCAAGAGCTGGTTGAGCTGCATCGCAAGTTTATGAACGAGGTCGTTAGCAAAATGTGGCTGCCAGCAGCGGAGGCTCTGGTTGAGCAGCACCGTGCTGCGGGCGACCGGTTAATGGTGATCAGTGCCACCAACCGCTTTATTGTCGAGCCCATTTGTCATCGCTTTGGTATTAACGAAATTATCGCCACCGAGCCAGAGCAGATAGACGGCCGCTATACTGGGCAAGTTGCGGGCGTGCCGAGTTACCAGCAAGGTAAAGTGACACGTTTACAGAACTGGCTAGCAGAGAATGATGAAACACTGGCCGGTAGTAGTTTCTACAGCGACTCAATTAACGACCTGCCCCTGCTTGAGGTGGTCGCGAAGCCGGTAGTCGTTAACCCCGACAAACTCTTATTGGCCGAGGCCAGACAGCGCAATTGGCCGGTACTGGATCTGCGCAGTGCATAGCGCAGACTTTAAAATAATAGCTTCTTTATTAAAGGCATCTTTATGCTGACTTACCCCGAAATTGATCCCGTACTTGTCAGCCTTGGCCCGGTGCAGGTGCATTGGTACGGTGTTATGTACCTGTTGGGCTTTAGTGCTGCCTGGCTGCTGGCAAGGTCGCGCAGCCAGCGACCCTGGTCGCCTTTGCGTCGCGATCAGGTTGAAGACTTAATCGTCTACGCGGCCTTCGGGGTGATCCTGGGTGGCCGTTGTGGCTATGTACTGTTTTATAACTTCGATAAATGGCTGGCCGACCCGCTGTGGCTGCTGCGCATTTGGGAGGGCGGCATGGCCTTCCACGGTGGCCTGTTGGGGGTGATCGTAGCGATGCTCCTTTACGCCCGCAAGCTCAAACAACCCTGGCTGGCTGTAGCTGACTTTGTCGCACCGCTGGTGCCGATTGGTTTGGGGCTGGGTCGCATCGGCAACTTCATTGGCCAGGAGCTTTGGGGCCGTGCCAGTGACTGGCCCGTTGCGATGGTCTTCCCTCGTGATCCCGAGCAAATTGCCCGCCACCCCTCCCAGCTTTATCAAGCCGGTCTCGAGGGATTACTGCTCTTTATCATTTTGTTTTGGTACTCTCGCCGCCCACGACCCGAAGGTGCGGTCAGCGGCCTGTTCTTATTATTCTATGGCCTGTTCCGCTCGCTCGCTGAATTTGCCCGTGAGCCCGATGGTCATATCGGTTTTGATTTTCTCGACTGGGTCACCCGTGGACAATTACTGAGCTTGCCGATGGTTGTTGGCGGCGTGTTGCTGTTAATTTACAGCTATTGGCGTAAGCGAGCGGTGACAGCCGTAAGAGCTTGAATATATAGCCCGGCTCAATGCTATTAACTTTATGAGGTAGTCATGCAGCAGTATCTGGATTTGATGCGCCATGTGCGCGACAAAGGTGTAGAAAAAGGCGACCGTACCGGCACCGGTACACGCAGTGTTTTTGGTCACCAGATGCGCTTTGATCTCGCCGCAGGGTTTCCCCTCGTCACCACTAAAAAAGTGCACCTCAAATCGATCATTCACGAGCTGCTGTGGTTTTTGAAGGGCGAGACCAACACGCAGTACTTGCGTGACAACGGCGTATCCATCTGGGATGAATGGGCGACAGATAGCGGCGACCTCGGCCCGGTGTATGGCTACCAGTGGCGGACATGGCCGTTGCCCAGCGGTGGTGCAATCGACCAAATTGCAGAAGTGATTGCGCAACTGCGCACCCGGCCAGACTCGCGGCGCTTAATCGTCTCTGCCTGGAACCCCGCACAACTGCCCGATGAAAGTATTTCCCCCCAGGACAATGTCGAGCAAGGCCGTATGGCCCTCGCGCCCTGCCATGCCTTTTTTCAGTTCTACGTGGCCGATGGCAAGCTCAGTTGCCAGCTCTATCAACGCAGTGCCGATATCTTTCTTGGCGTACCCTTCAATATTGCCTCTTATGCCCTGCTGACTTTAATGGTGGCCCAGGTTACCGGCTTGCAGCCCGGTGAGTTTATTCACACCCTGGGTGATGCCCACCTGTATTTGAATCATTTAGAACAGGCCGATAAGCAACTGGCCCGCGAGTTAAAACCTCTACCCCAGATGACGCTGAATAAAGATGTCGCCGATATTTTTAGTTTTTCTTATGAGGACTTCACTCTGGATGGCTACGAGCCCCACCCGGGTATCGCAGCGCCGATTGCCATTTAATCGAGTTCGCCGTTTTTGAGTTAGGGCTTAAAGTTATTCGACGTTAAGCAAGGCTGGCAGTGCATGGGGCCACGCCTTTCGGGTGTCATTATTCGCCTAAGGCTCGGTGAATCCGTGCCACAATTTGCTCTGCAATAATCATTGCTACGACAACGATAATAAAGGCTACCAGGCCGTGTACGTGTCCCGTAAACAAGACGCTATCGCCAAAAGAAAAGTTAATCGCCGCGAGTATCAGCAGCTTTGATATGAAGAGTATCGCCCAGGTGGAGAGGCCTCGAGCTATCTTGTATTTTAAACCGTCTTTGCTTTTAAAGTAGTTGGCAACTTTGTGTTCGACAGCAATCGTTAGCTGTAATAAAAACTGCAATAAGGCAGCTGCGAGCAGAGAAATACTAAAGGATTCGAGATAGACATGATCCCAGTATTGAGCGAAGAGGTTGAGCACCGTGAGATCGACCAGAACGGCAAGCACGTATTTGATAAAGAGGCGCTGACGATTCAATAGCATCTGTGCTGGTTGATTCGTCATAGTGGTGTCAGACATTGAATATTCCTGTGGCAAGGGAAGCTGTTGCCAATTGTGTCGGCCGAAGTAAAGTGGCTGGCTTATTATGCGTGTTATTGAATAAATGAAGCCTCAAGGATAAATTTCTTGAGGCTTCAATATAGTAGGGTCAGGTAAGGATCCGGGGCTCTTGCGCAGGGCAAGAGCCCCCAAACGAAGACTTATTACCCGCCAATATAAGCGGCAATATTGTCGATATCTTCATCGCTGAGCATGGCGGACATGCTATTCATCACAGGGCTCGAACGGGTGCCGCTCTTAAAGTCGCTAAGTGCCTGCTTGATGCTTGCGGCATCTTTACCGGCTAGTTTAGGCGTGCCTGATGTCGGTGCCGCACCTGCCGCGCCGTGGCAGCCAGAGCAACCTTTGGCTGCAAATGCGCTCTTTCCGGCTTCTGCATCGCCAGCAAATGAGGTGTTGGCACTCAGCGCTAAAGCGCCTGTAATAATGATGGCATTAACTATTTTCATCGATTGCTTTCTCCGGTAGTCAAAAAATTACGATTCGCCAGTCTGGTTCCCAGTGTGGCGCTTGCATTCTATAGGTTCTGGATATCGAAGGGCTAGTATTCTGCCCCTATGGGTTTTTGCGCGCCGGGGGTTTTGGGGCTTAGCTCCCCTCCCTGAATGACTAATAGCTAAACTTGCGCGTGTTCATCAGTGGCGGCAGTAAAAAGTATTTCTTAACACGGGAATTTATGCCGTTCTATTTTGAAAAATACATCCTAAAAGTTAGAGATAACCTGCGGCAGTTTGTCGCGGCATCAAATGTTTTAGGTCGGGAGGTATAGAAAATTATTGATATTTATCATGTAGATTACGGCTGTGTATAAAACCCTGAAATATTATTGATATTTATCATGTGGCATATTGCCGCACTTAATATTTTTAAGCTTTATTTTTAGTGTATAAAATAAAGTTACCTAATGGTAAGTAGCTTCTTCTATTAGGCTGTTTATAAAGGGTTTATTCTATTTATTTTAAATAATATCTCTTGTTTTCTTTAAAATAAAAAATTATCTGTCACTTTTTGCATCCTTGATGTCATTTTCAGAATATTGATGTTTTGCCTGCCTACCCCTAGATTTGATAGCAAGAGTTGAGCGAAATCAGTTCTTTTATCTTTATTTTCAGGGGACAAGAAATGAATAGTCATCAAAACAAGGTTATCGAATCAGCCGTCAGTGCTTCTGTGCAAAACAGTGTCAACGCTATTCCGCTTGACGAAATTAATGTGTCTGATCCAAGGCTATTTCAAAGTAACAGTATTTGGGCGTATTTTGAGCGCCTGCGCAATGAAGATCCAGTTCACTATTGCAAAGAAAGTGAATTTGGCCCTTTCTGGTCGATCACAAAATACAAAGATGTTATGGCCGTTGAGATGAACCCCGGGGTGTTTTCATCGGCGACAGAAAATGGTGGCATTACCATCATTGATGACAATCTGGGCCTTGGCGTAGAAATGTTTATCGCCATGGACAACCCCGGTCATGATGGGCAGCGTAAAGCGGTAAACCCCATGCTTTCAGCGGCAACCCTTGCCCGCCTTGAAGATACGATTCGTGAGCGCACGCGAAAAGTACTCAGCGAATTACCTGTTGGTGAAACCTTCGATTGGGTTGAAAAAGTCTCTATTGAGCTGACCACTTTAATGCTGGCAACCTTGTTCGACTTTCCGCTGGAAGATCGAAAAATGCTCACCCATTGGTCAGAGGTCGCTACGGCAATGCCCGGTGCCGCTAATTATATTTCTGATGAATATAAAATGCAGGAGCTGGGTAAATGCCTCGACTACTTTACCCGCCTTTGGGAAGAGCGAGCCAAGCTGCCACCGGCGCCTGATTTCATTTCGATGATGGCTCACTCCGATGCCACAAAAAACATAACGCCCAACCAGTTTCTTGGCAACCTCGTACTGCTTATTGTGGGTGGTAATGACACCACGCGAAACAGTATGACGGGCAGTATTCTCGCCATGAGTCAAAACCCTGACCAGTACGCCAAGCTTTGCGCTAACCCGAAGCTGGTCGACTCAATGGTGCCTGAAGTGATTCGCTGGCAGACCCCGCTGGCCTCTATGCGCCGCACCGCTGTTGCCGATATTGAGCTGGGTGGCAAACAGATTAAAAAAGGCGACAAGGTCGTCATGTGGTATGTGTCGGCCAACCGAGACGAAGAGGCCATCGAAACGCCCGAGCAATTCATTATTGATCGTCGCCGTCCCCGTCAGCACCTTGCCTTTGGATTTGGTATCCATCGTTGTCTTGGCAACCGCCTGGCAGAAATGCAGATACGGGTACTGTGGGAAGAGATTCTTAATCGTTGGCCCGAGCCCTGTATTGAAGTGGTCAGTGAGCCGAAGCGTGTTTACTCCTGCATTCTGCGTGGTTATGAAGAACTGCGCGTGCAAATTAATCCTTGAGTGGAGTAGTGGCCATGACTGAAACAGTCGTAATTGTTGGTGGCGGACAAGCCGGGGCGCAAGCTGCGGTCAGTCTGCGCCAGGAGCGCTTTGAGGGGCGCATCGTGCTGATTGGCGATGAGCCCGTACTGCCTTACCAACGGCCGCCCCTGTCTAAAACTTATCTGGCCGGTGAGTTGGCGAGGGAGCGTCTGTTCATTAAACCTGCTGCTTTTTACGAGAAGGTGAATATTGAGCACATGCTGGGTGAGACGGTGAGCACCATCGATCCGGGTGAGCAGTTAATTACTCTCAGCAGTGAGCAAACATTGCACTACGATCATTTGATTCTCGCTACGGGCGGTCGCGTGCGAACCATGCCCTGCCCGGGGGCGGATCACCCCAGCGTTAATTATTTGCGCACGCTGGCAGATGTTGAAGCCATGCAAGACAAGTTTACCGAGGGCACACGTCTGGTCGTCATTGGCGGTGGCTACATTGGTCTGGAGACCGCCGCCGTTGCCGTGAAGCACGGTTTAAAGGTGACGTTACTGGTGGCAAGACCGACGCCGCTGGGTCGAGTAACAAGTCCTGAGGTGGGTAAGTTCTTCGAAGACGTGCATCGCCAGGCGGGCGTTACCTTGTGTTGTAACACTGAGGTAAAGGCGATTGAAGATGATGCCGGTGATGGCAAGACAGCTGCTGTTGTTACCTGTAGTGGTTATCGTGTATTGGCCGACATGGTAGTGGTTGGCATTGGTCTATTGCCCAATGTCGAGCTGGCGGAGTCTGCCGGCGTAGCTTGTGACAACGGCATTCTCGTCGACGAATACGGTCGAACATCCGTCGATAATATTTATGCAGCGGGGGATTGTGCCAATCACCCTAACCCTATTTATCAGCGTCGTATGCGTCTTGAATCGGTACAGAATGCCGTTGACCAGGGTAAAACTGTCGCCGCTACGATATGTGGCAAAGACAAGCCCTATGCCCAGGTGCCGTGGTTTTGGTCTGATCAATATGACCTGAAACTGCAATCTGCTGGTATTAATAGTGGTTACGATCAAAAGGTGGGTCGTGGTGATCCTGCGAGTCGCTCTTTTGCTGTGTTCTATTTACTTGAGGGTCGTTTGTTAGCTGTCGATGCGATTAATCGCCCCGCTGAGTTTGTTGTTGCTCGTAATATTATTGGAAAAAGCCTTGAAGTTAATGTAGAGCGTT
>QNFO01000016.1 GCA_003646355.1 Gammaproteobacteria bacterium | reverse complement strand
GTAATTTATCGATACTGCCGGTCTGTGCAACGCCTGATTCAAGTGTCGAGCCCGTTGATGGTTCCGCACTGGAAAACGATCTGCGCAGCCACGAGCAGCAAATTATTGTCGATGCCTTGAAAGCCGAACACGGGCGACGCAAAGAAACAGCCGAACGTTTGGGTATTAGCCCCCGCACCCTGCGCTATAAGTTGGCCAAGTTGCGCGACGACGGTATCGCCCTGCCAGGGCTTTACGGCACTTAAGTGCCATTGGGTTAGCAGCGGATTTTAGAGTTAGGTTAAAGCGGTAAAAGTTGAGGAATAAACAATGAGCCAGGTAGCGATCAATCAAGTGTTATCCCAGATGCGTGTGCTCGAAGCGGCAGCGAAATCGGGCGAAGGATCCAATATTGGTGGCGTGGCCGGCGGTGGTAGTGAGTTTGGAAAAATGCTCACCGAATCGATTGATAAGGCCAATGGCACGATTCAGAATGCCACCGAGTTGAAAGAAGGCTTTCAGCGCGGTGATGAAGGCGTGGAATTACCTCAGGTAATGGTTGCCTTACAGGAAGCCAGTATTTCCTTTCAGGCGATGACGCAGGTGCGCAATAAACTGCTGTCCGCCTATCAAGACATCATGAATATGCCGCTGTAATGGACGTCAACTTGAGAGCGGCTAGCGTGATCCACGTGGGTAAAAATAAGAGCGTGTACGACTATAGTGAATACATGAACAGGGTGCACGGGGGAGTAAGCTGATATGGCTTTGGTAAATCCGGATAACATAAGCGGCCAGTTTGTCGGTATGAGCAATTTGCCGATCGTTCGGCAATTGGGTCTGTTGATTGGTTTGGCAGCGAGTATCGCTCTGGGTGTGGGTATTTATTCCTGGGCCAAAGAGCCTAATTATGTGCCGCTGTTTGATGGTATGAGTGGTGCCGATGCGGCCCAGGTGGTGACGATTCTGGAGCAGAGTAATACGCCCTATCGCATGCAGGGTTCGATGGTTGCCGTACCCGCAGGCAAGGTGCACAACCTGCGTTTACAGTTGGCTAGCCAGGGTTTGCCGAAAAGCAGTAATCCGGGTTTTGAATTGCTCGATGAGGAGCAGGGCTTTGGCACCAGCAGCTTTGTAGAAAAGGCACGCTTTAATCGTGCTCTTGAGGGCGAGTTAGCCCGATCAATTGCCACCCTTAACAGTGTCAAAGGGGCGCGGGTGCATTTGGCGATCCCGAAAAAATCAGCTTTTTTACGCAACCAACAAGGCGCCAGTGCCTCGGTGTTGATTAGCCTGTTACCAGGTCGCAAGTTAAATCAGGCCCAGATTGCCGGGGTCATTCATCTGGTGGCATCCAGCGTGTCGGGGATGGACTCCGCTCAGGTGACATTAGTGGATCAGCAGGGCAATTTGCTCACCGGTAACGGCAGCTCATCCTCTATGTCGATGGGCTCCGAACAATTTTCCTTTGCCAGTAGTGTTGAGGAAAATTACTCTCAGCGCATTGTCGATTTACTGGTGCCAATAATGGGCGCCGGTAAGGTACGGGCTCAGGTTACTGCTGATGTCGACTTTACGGCCATCGAGCGCACCAGTGAGACCTTCGGCCCCAATAATAAAATGCTGCGCAGTGAGCAAACCTCGGAAGAGCGCAGTAGCGATAACAGTAATGCCTTTGGTGGCACGCCGGGTGCTCAGTCAAACCAGCCTGCTGCCGCTGAAGCAGTACCGGGGGCGGAGACGGCTGCATCGAGTAATACCAGTGCCGCCACTCAAACAACAAGGCAAGCGACGCGCAATTATGAGCTGGACAAAGTCATCAGCCATATCAAAGAGGCGCCGGGGACGATTAAGAAATTGTCGGTGGCCGTACTATTGGATTATCGTCAGCAAACGAATGAGGCCGGTGATACTGAACGCGTGCCCTTGCCCGATGAAGAAATTGAACGTTTAACCCTATTGGTGAAAGAGGCCGTTGGTTTTAATGAGGAGAGGGGTGACAGTGTTAATTTGATGAATGCCTCTTTCCTCGAGCCTGAAATGATGGAGCCCCTGCCCGATATTCCTATTTGGCAGGAGCCCTGGGTGCTGGATATCGCCAAGCAAACCGTTGGTGCCCTGGGTATTCTGCTGTTGGTTTTTGGCATCCTACGGCCGGTGATGAAAAATCTCGCCGGTATCGGCAATCAGACTGGACGTGCGGTCAGTGGCGAGTTGCAATTGGGCGCTGAAGGCGGGGTTCCGCAATTACCTTCAGGGGTTAACAGCTATGACCAGCAGGTGCAGTTGGCTCAGACTATCGCCGGACAGAGTCCAAAAAGAGCCGCCAGTGTGATGAGTGATTGGGTACAAGATGGCTGAAAAAGCAGAAGCCCTTAAAGGGGTCGAAAAAGCAGCGGTTTTCCTACTCGGTGTCGGTGAGCAGTCAGCAGCGCAAATACTCCAGCATATGGCCCCGAAAGAGGTGCATAAAATTGGTGCTGCCATGGCGACCTTGCGCACGGTATCTCGCCAGCAGGCTGAAGAGGTTATTAGCCAGTTCACGGAATCTCTCGGTGAGGCAACGTCCTTTAGCGGTGATAACGAGGAGTTTGTGCGCACTGTACTGCGTGAAGCCCTGGGTGAAGATAAGGCTGAAGGCGTTATCAACACGGTGATTATGGGGCGTGATTCTAAGGGTGTTGAGGCCTTGAAGTGGATGGACTCGCGCGCTGTAGCGGCAACTATTCGTGGCGAACATCCGCAAATTATCGCCATTGTTCTGGCCTATCTCGACAGCGAGCAGTCGGCAGAGGTGATTAAGCATTTGCCCGAGTCGACTCGCAAAGACGCGGTGGTGAGAATTGCCCAGCTGGATGCGATTCATCCGTCGGCCCTCGTTGAGCTTGATGAAATCCTCGAAAGACAATTTCGCGATGGCAGTTTAGCCCAGGCCTCGGCGGTGGGTGGACTGCAATCGACGGCGGACATTCTCAGCTACATCGATTCTGAACTCGAAACTGAGCTTATTGAAGCCATTGCTGAGGTCGACTCAGAGATGAGCGATAAAGTGCGGGACCTGATGTTTGTCTTCGAAAACCTGCTCGATGTTGAAGATCGTGGTATTCAGCGTCTGCTGCGTGAGGTGTCTTCCGATGTGCTGGTTGTCGCCTTAAAAGGTGCCGATGCACCGGTACGCAAAAAAATCTTTGGCAATATGTCCAAGCGTGCGGCTGAAATGATGGAAGAAGATCTGGAAACGCGTGGCCCAGTACGCCTCAGTGAAGTTGAAGACTCTCAGAAAGAAATTTTAGCCGTCGCTCAGCGTCTGGCCGAAGAGGGTGAGATTACGCTGGGTGGCACTGGGGGTGACGAGTTTGTCTAAGGTTGTACGTGCTATTGACCAGCCCCATTTAGCGCGCTGGCAGGCGCCCGATGTTGGCCATACTGCCCGCGAGGTGCATACCGAAGAGGAGCTGGAGGCCATTGAGCAACAGGCCCGTGCCAAAGGTTATGAAGTTGGGCGTTGGGAAGGGCTTGAGGCGGGTCACCAGACTGTTCAGGAGAGCGCACAGCGTTTGGCTCAACTCTATGATGAGGCCGCCCACCCCTTTCGCCAGATTACTGAAAGTGTTGAGAGTGAGCTGGCGAAACTGGCGGCTGCTATCGCCAGAGAAATTGTCAGGCAGGAGTTAAAGACCCAGCCTGAGTTAATTCTTGAAACGGTTAGTCAGGCCTGCTCGGTGTTGTCTGCATCGGCAAGGGATGTCGATGTTCACCTCCATCCGGACGATGTTGCCATCGTCAAAGACGGCCTGAAAGAGGACCCTCCGGCCCAGCACTGGCGCATTATTGAAGATCGCAGCCTGACGCGGGGTGACTGCCAGATTAACAGCAGTGCCGAATTTATTGATGCCACGCTGCAAAGCCGAATTGACGGCATTGTTGCGGGCTTGTTGTCTGTTGACCTGGGGGTTGATGAATGAGTCAGTCCCATGGTGGTGAAATTATCGGTGCTGAGCTGATCAGTCGTCGTCTGGCGGCACGCAGTGAAATCCTGCCGCGTGTGGTTGACCCGATGGCCATGGTTAGAGGCAAGCTAGTGAGAATGGTCGGGCTAACACTGGAAGCGACGGGCTGTCAGGCCGCTATTGGCAGTCGCTGTCATATCACCGCTGCTACCGGGGCCTCGGTTGAGGCGGAGGTTGTGGGCTTTGGTGATGACCGATTGTTTCTTATGCCGATTGGCTCGGTGCATGGCTTAACGCCGAATGCACTGGTTACGCCTGTTATTGGCAACACTGAAGTGGAGGTTGGCGACGCGCTGATCGGTCGCGTTATTGATGGTGCCGGTAACCCGCTGGATGGTGGTGATAAGCCTGTGCTGACAGGGCATACGGCGCTTCAGGGCAAGTCTGTGAATCCTCTACAACGAGCGCTTATTACCGAACCCCTGGATGTCGGTATACGTGCGATTAACGCTTTGCTGACGGTGGGTCGAGGCCAGCGCCTCGGCCTGTTTGCAGGTAGTGGTGTCGGTAAAAGTACACTGCTCGGTTTGATGACCCAGTACACCGATGCCGATGTTGTGGTTGTGGGTTTAATCGGTGAGCGGGGGCGTGAGGTACAGGAATTTATTGGAGAAACCTTGGGGCCAAAGGGCTTGGCGCGCGCTGTGGTGGTGGCATCGCCAGCCGATGATTCTCCGCTTATGCGTTTACACGGTGCCTGGCGCGCCACGGCTATTGCCGAGTATTTTCGTGATCAGGGCCTTAATGTCTTGCTGTTGATGGATTCGTTGACCCGCTTTGCTCAGGCCCAGCGGGAAATCGCACTGGCCATTGGCGAGCCCCCGGTGACTCGAGGTTATCCGCCCTCGGTCTTCTCTCGTTTGCCGCAATTGGTTGAGCGGGCGGGAAAGATTGCCGGCAAGGGTTCAATTACCGCCATTTACACGGTGTTGATGGAGGGCGATGACGAGAATGATCCGGTCGTCGACTCGGCGCGGGCGATACTCGATGGCCATATTATTCTGTCACGACGCATTGCCGACTCTGGCCGTTATCCGGCGATCGATATTGAGTCCTCGGTGAGTCGAGTCATGAATCGACTGGTTGGCCCCGAGCGTTTCAAGCTGGTGCAAAACTTTAAGCAGCTATACAGCCTCTATGAGCAGAACCGTGATTTGATCAGCGTTGGTGCTTATGTGGGCGGTAGCGATAGCCGCATTGATCAGGCGATAGAGGCCTATCCGCGCTTGCAGGGTTTTTTGCGACAGGAGGCGGGTCAAAGTGTGACTTTAGACCAGAGTTTTGTTGCGCTTGATGGCTTACTGAACAACATGCAGGTGCCATTGTAATACGCGTTTTTGTTTCACATTTACAGGTTATAAACAGGTTGTTTAATGACTAAAATTCAGCGCTTTCGACAGTTGGAAAAAATGGCAGAAAACGCCTGTGACAAGGCCGGGCGTGAGTTGGGTCAGGCGCAGGATAATCACAGTAAAGAACAGGATCAGCTCAACCAGCTAACGGGTTTCTTTGATGAATATAGCGAGCGCTTTAATAGCGCCGGTGCCACGGGCATGAATGCCCGGCAGCTGGGCGACTTCCGCGCTTTTTTTGGTCAGCTGGATAACGCCATTGAGTCCCAGCGACAAATCATGGTGGATATGGGCGCAAAAGTGGAGGCGCGTCAGACCGTATGGATTGAAAAACACCAGCGCACCCGCAGCCTGTCTCAGGCTCTTGAGCAGGTTAAAAAGGAACAGTTGCTACAACGCAATAAGCGTGAGCAAAAAGAAACTGATGATCGACCGAGTGCTACGGGTAAAGGTTGGAGCTAGTCGCTCGAGAGTTTTCGATATTGTAAAAAGGGGCCTGCCGGCCCTTTATTTTTGCGCCCCGTTTTAAAATAGTCATAACAATAAATAAAGCTGGCCCGTGTTTTGCTGTTACTCAGTTGGAAAGGTGTTTTTTGAGATGTTGTCCGAGGACATTATCCACGCCTGTATCAGCAGAGATAAATAAAACGCGAGGTCGTTATGCCATCACTTGTTCAGGTCGCTGCACCAGCCAGTCAGGGTGCTCCGATGCTTACAGGCAATCAATCGTCCGCATCCGCTTCATCGACGGGTGAGGGTAGAGAACGGGCTTTTTCCAACCATCTGAAGGCACAGCAGCACGGCAATCAAAACAAGGCGAGTGATCACGCCAGTAAAGAGTCTGAATCCGCCGGAAAGCCAGCAACGGCGAGCGCTGAAGCAGATAGTTCAATTGCTGATGAGGGTCGTGATCACGTCGCCTCTAAGGCAGCTGATGCGGGCGCTAATGCCAGAAAAGATTCATCAGAAGCTGGTTCACAGGCGTCTGATGAGCGGGACGTTCTGGTCAACAGTGGGCTGCAAAATGCACCCGCTAAAGGCCTGGAAGATCAGATAATAGAGGCCCCGTTGGCGACAATGGGTGAGCAAGTGCTAGCACTGTTAGCGGCCGATGACGCCGCTAGTTTTGATTCTGCTGCCACTAGCGATAGTCCTGTCAACTCCCTGGCCATGGCTGCGGGCGGCAATGAATCACCGCCAAAAGACGGGCTCTTGCCGCAGCAAGCTGTAGAACATTTAATAGAACCTCTTACTGAAGAGTCTGTGGCGACAGCCCGCGCAATTTTTGAGTTGGAAGGCGCTAAGCTTGAGTTGCCGGTAGTTGACGGTGAAGTACTTACTGCGACAGCTCAACAGATAGCGGCGGGGGTAAGCCCTGCTCAAGTTGCAGCAGCATTACGCCAGGGGGAGCAGGTTAGCTCGACACCTGTTAGCCCGGCTCAAACGGGTGAATTGTTAGCCAGGCCTAACCCTGCGTTGTTGAATGCCACTCCTGAGCTGCTACGTACTGCGCCGGGCAAACAATCTCTTGTGTTGAGTGAAATGCTCGATAATGAGGTCGATGCTGATCTTGAGCTGGGGCTTAATCCAGGGAAAGCCGTTAAGGCTTCGTTACTGGAAGGCTCGACACCTAAACTGCCGGCAACAACACAGGTAGTAACTGAAGCCCTATCGAATGGCTCTGGCCCCAAAGATAATTTTGAACAGGTACGGCAAAATATTATGGCAGCGCTGGCGGGTAAGTCAGAGATCCCCAACCCCGTAAATTTGGCCGTATCCGGCGGGGGGCATGAGGCGAGTGAAGCGCCTGGCCAGGGATTAAACTTTTCTAGTCTTAGCTCTACCCTGGCAGCGACAGGCGCTGAGTCGACAAAGTATACGGCGACTCAGGAATCTACACCGCCGCGTTTCTTTACATTACAGACACCGGCCGGACAGCCCGGTTGGGATGTGGAAGTCGGTAACCGTATTCGCTGGATGGTTGGGCAAAACAATTCCGGGGTTCAATTACGCCTTAATCCACCTGAGCTGGGTAGTATTGAGGTCAAGGTGGCGACTGAGGGTGAACGTACCAGCGTCACCTTTTTTGCCGCTAATCCCGCTGCGCGAGATGCGCTTGAATTAGCCTTGCCGCGACTGCGTGAAATGTTCGCCGATAGCGGTATGCAGCTGGCTAACGCCGATGTTTCAGACCAGGGCTTTCAGCAGGAGCGGGAACACCTGTCGGGGGGCTCCGAGGGTTTATCGGCGGGCGGCGATACGGGTGAGGCAATGATTCTTGAAGCTGGGCCGGGACTTGTTTCAGAGGGGCAGGCAGAGGGTCGAGGCGTTATTGACTACTATATTTAATAGACCTGTTTAGAAGGGTTTTTTCTAGAGAGATTGCCTCTCTATCTGTTTTAAGATCCGGGGCAGTTTAAGGGGCCAAGTTTAAATATACTCATCAATATGGATTTGGCCGTCATCATCTGGCTTTTTTTCTTCGTCATGTTTAGTTTTCTTGCGCGGCACTGGCACCTTTTTTGGCTTGTCGGTAACAGATTTACTCGGCGGGGTGCGTAGGGGGCGAGGCGTACCTGCGGGTGTTATTTCGTTAGCCATGTTACCTCCTACCGTGTGTTTTTATTGGGCTGTTCGAAGCAGAGCTCAATGCACGTTAACGGTTTCTTAAGCGCGGATCAAAGCCGGTGGCGATGATGACGATAACGACACGTCGATTTGTCGCCCGTCCCTCTGGTGAGTCATTGGCAACCTTGGGCTGGTACTCACCGAAGCCAATTGATGCCAGGTTTGTTGGCGTGATTCCGTAGTTGGCAAACAGTCGTACCACAGTGGCCGAGCGCGCTGCCGATAGCTCCCAGTTGGACGGGTAAATGTTGCTTTTAATCGGTAAGTTATCGGTAAAGCCCTCGACGTGAACTTTGTTTTTCCGGCCTTTCAATACATTGCTCAGGGCTCGCAGCATGGGCCGGGCGCTGGGCGAAAGATTGCTGCTACCACTAGAAAATAAGACTTTACTGTTGATTTCAATTTCTAGCCAGTTATCTGATTTGCGCACTGAAACAAGTTCAGTTTTGAGTAATTCCTCTAGCGCATTATTGATTTTTTGTCCGAGCTCTTCAATTTCTGGTGAGCGCTTTGATTTATTTGATGGGTCAATTTTAATCGCGTCCTGAGCCATCGACTCGGGTAGATCAAGTTTTATCGGTGTGCGGTTTAAAGGGGCGGGCGCAATAGGAAAGGAGGTTGAAGCGGTGCCAAATTGCACCGGATCCATTGATCGGCTCTGGCTCGAAAAAGACGCGACAAGGGAGTGTGAAAGGACGCGAAACTTGCCTTCGTTAACCGAAGAAATAGAATACATAACAACAAAAAATGCGAATAACAAAGTAATAAAGTCAGCGTAGGAAACTAACCATCGCTCATGGTTTTCGGGTTCTTCAGGTGCGCGTTTTCTGGCCATAATAAAAGAGTTAAAAGTAACCGCGTAATTTTGCTTCGATATGGCGGTGGTTTTCACCCTCTGCAATGGCCACTATACCTTCCACTATCATGTCCTGAATATGGCAGCGATCACTGATCAGCGTTTTTAATTTAGCGGCTGCGGGTAGTAGAAAGAGGTTGGCCATACCGACACCGTAAATGGTGGCGACAAAGGCGACAGCAATGCCGGGGCCGAGGGAAGAGGGGTCAGCCAGATTGTTCATCACATGAATAAGCCCCAGTACAGCGCCAATAATACCGATAGTGGGACTGTAGCCACCCATGCCCTCGTACACTTTTGCGCCTTTGATATCGAAGCTTTCTTTGGTCGAAATTTCGACTTCCATGGTGCTGCGGATGGATTCGGGTTCGTTGCCATCGACCAGCAGTTGTAGGCATTTTTTTGTAAAGAGCTCATCTTCTTCTTCGGCGATATTTTCCAGGCCCAGCAGTCCCTCTTTGCGAGCGATCTGGCTCCACTCCACAATTTTTTGCAGTGTTGTTGCAGGGTCAAGTTTGGGGGGGAAGAAAATCCAGCCCAGTATTTTAATACTATGAATAAAGACTTTGATGGGGGTTTGTACCATGACTGCGCCAAGGGTGCCGCCAAATACAATCAAGAAAGCAGTGAGCTGTAGCAGTGAGTCCAGGTGCCCGCCTTCCAGCGCATTGCCGCCGATAATGGCGGTAAAAGCAAAAATAATACCGAGTAGGGTAAGGATATCCATTTAAATACTTTCCGAGTTAGCGGATATCGTCGTCAGCATCAGATGTCCAGGCCAAAAGGCTGGCGCGAAGTTTGCTGAGTATCTGGCTGTGGATTTGGCTGACTCTTGACTCGCTGATGTCGAGCACTGCGCCAATTTCTTTTAGATTCAATTCGTCGTCGTAATAGAGTGACATTAATGTTTTTTCCCGTTCGGGTAGTTGCCCTATATGCGCAGTCAGTGCTGTTTGAAAGGCCGCATCATGAACCCTGTCCTGAGGTGTATCGGTGTCGGGCAAGTCGATTTCAGTGGCATCGACAAAGGTGGCTTTGCAGGCGGCCGTATCGCGCAAAAGATGGTAGTACTCGTCCATCTCAATACCGAGCTGGGCGGCGACTTCACTGTCTCTGGGGCAGCGTTGTAAGGCGATTTCAGCACTGCGAGTGGCTTGTGCCAGCCAGCGGGCTTTTTGCTGAATACTACGTGGTGACCAGTCAAAGCGCCGCACTTCGTCGAGAATAGCGCCGCGAATACGAATACCTGCAAATGTTTCAAAGCTTGCTCCGTGCCCCGTGCGGTAGCTTTTTGCCGCCTCGAGAAGACCGATCAAACCAACCTGGGTGAGATCGTCAATATCGATGCCGGCGGGTAGGCGCGCTGCAATGTGATAGGCGATTTTCTTCACTAAATGAAGGTATTCGTTAACCAGCTTTTCGCTGTCCCCGAATTCTTCATCAGCGTAGAAAACCGCTTTTGTCATGCAGCGTATTCCTCATTTGGATAACCGACGACGCGCTCGATAAAGAATTCCATATTGCCGTTAGCCAGTTCGGGTGCGGGCCATCTGTTGATGGTTTTCGCTAGCTTGGCAATGGCCTGAGCCGAAGGACTGCGGGGGAAGGCTTCAACCACGGGCATTTGGTGGCGTACGGCTTTGCGCAGGTAGTCGTCCATGGGAATCGAGCCAATGTGGACGGTGACAATATCGAGGAAGTGATCCGTCACGCGGGATATTTTGCGGAACAACTCTTCACCGTGGGCATTGCTGTTGACCATGTTGGCAAGAATGTGGAAGCGAGTAACGCCGTGATCCCGGCTCATGACTTTAATCAGTGCGTAGGCATCGGTGATGGAGGTTGGTTCATCGCAGACCACAACGATGACTTCCTGGCAGGCTTTACAGAAGGTGATCACACTGTCGGAAATACCGGCAGCCGTATCGACGATCATGGTATCGACCGGGAACTCCAGCTCACTGAAGGCACGCACCAGGCCGGCACTCTCAGCGGGGGAGAGATCGGCCATGCTCGATACACCGGAGGAGGCTGGAATCACTTTCAGGCCCAGGGGGGCATCGACGATAATTTCGTC
>QNFO01000015.1 GCA_003646355.1 Gammaproteobacteria bacterium | reverse complement strand
TTGTTGGGGGTGACGGGCTCAGGTAAGACCTTTACCGTTGCCAAAGTGATTGAAGAGTTACAGCGGCCGACCATTGTTATGGCCCACAATAAAACCCTGGCCGCTCAGCTCTATGGTGAGATGAAGGAGTTCTTCCCAAAGAATTCGGTGGAGTATTTTGTTTCCTACTACGACTACTATCAGCCCGAGGCCTATGTGCCGGCGTCGAACACCTTTATAGAGAAGGATGCCTCGATCAATCAGCATATCGAGCAAATGCGCCTGTCGGCGACGAAAGCTTTACTCGAGCGTCGCGATGTCATCGTGGTGGCGACGGTGTCGGCGATTTATGGGCTGGGTGATCCAGACGCCTATCTAAAGATGCTACTGCACGTGGTGCGGGGCGACATCATCGACCAGCGCAGTATTCTGCGCCGTCTCGCCGAACTGCAATACACCCGCAATGATATTGCTTTTGAGCGCTCCAATTACCGGGTGCGCGGCGATGTGATCGATATTTTTCCGGCGGATTCTGAAAAAGATGCGGTGCGTATCGAGTTGTTCGATGAAGAGGTGGAGAACATCTCCCTCTTCGACCCTCTCACCGGCGAGGTGCTGCAGCGCTTGCCTCGGGTGACGGTTTATCCGAAATCCCACTATGTCACCCCGCGCTCCACCATTATGGATGCAGTGGAGCATATAAAAGTGGAGCTTCATGAGCGGCTTGAACAGTTGCGTAGTGACGATAAGCTGGTGGAGGCTCAGCGTCTGGCCGAGCGCACACGCTATGACATAGAGATGATGCAGGAGCTGGGTTATTGCTCGGGCATCGAGAATTACAGTCGCTATCTATCGGGTCGAGAACCCGGTGGCGCGCCGCCAACCCTGTTTGATTATCTGCCCGATGACGCGCTGTTAATCGTCGATGAGTCCCATGTCTCGATACCGCAGATTGGGGGTATGTACAAGGGTGACCGTTCGCGTAAAGAAACCCTGGTCAGCTATGGCTTTCGCCTGCCATCGGCGCTGGATAATCGCCCTCTGCGTTTTGATGAATGGGAGGGGCTGATCCCCCAGACTATTTTTGTTTCAGCGACACCGGGTAAGTACGAAGCCGAACGTGCGGGAATGGTGGTTGAGCAGGTGGTGCGACCGACGGGCCTGGTTGACCCGCAGATTGAAGTTCGCCCGGCCGGTCATCAAGTTGATGATGTGATGAATGAGATTAGACGCTGCGTGGCTCTCGACGAACGTGTGTTAATTACCACGCTGACCAAGCGCATGGCGGAAGACCTAACGGATTTCCTCGACGAGCACGGTATTCGTGTGCGCTACGTACACTCGGATATCGACACGGTTGAACGGGTGGAAATTATTCGCGATCTGCGTCGTGGTGAGTTTGATGTGCTGGTCGGCATTAACTTGTTGCGGGAGGGGCTGGATATGCCCGAGGTCTCTTTGGTGGCTATTTTTGATGCGGACAAAGAGGGCTTTTTGCGTTCGGAGCAGGCATTGATTCAAACCATTGGCCGGGCAGCTCGTCATATCAACGGCAAGGCGATTCTCTACGCGGATAAAGTTACTGGTTCAATGCAGCGCGCGATGGATGAAACGGATCGACGCCGGGCCAAACAGGAAGCCCACAACAAAGCCAATAACTTAGTACCACGGGGTATCGTAAAGGCGATTCCCGATGTGCTCGAAGGGGCGATGAGCTCGGCAAGGGGTAAGCGCAAGCAGCAGCGCGCCGTTGCTGAGCAAAAAATGCGCTATGAAGTGGGCGGGGACGCCCGCAGTCTGAGTCCCGCTCAGCTGGCGAAGCGTCTTAAATCAATGGAAGAGAAAATGTACGAGCACGCACGCAATCTTGAGTTTGAAGAGGCGTCGGTGGTTCGCGATGCCCTCGAAGCTCTCAAGCACGGGAATTTTGCTGGCGGTTGACTTGCCTGCTAAAGAGCCTTTTTTAATCGCCGCGATAGATACAGGCACTGGTACAGGTCTCGCGCACTTCCAGTTGGCTCAGTTGCGCTAGCTGGGGTTTTAGTCGCGCCCAAATCCACAGCGCGATATTTTCGCTGGTCGGGTTTTCAAGACCACTGATTTCGTTAAGGTAGTGGTGGTCGAGGGCTTCGTAAATGGGCTTGCAGGCTTCTTTCACATCACCGAAATCCATCACCCAGCCCTGATGTTCGTCCACCGGGCCGGAGACTGTCACCACAACATGAAATGAGTGCCCATGCAGCCGAGCACATTTATGCCCTTCTGGCACATGGGGAAGGAGATGGGCGGCTTCAAAAGAAAAGGATTTGGTGATTTCCATAGTGTCGGTGGGCTCGTATAAATTAGCTAAAAGTGATGGTGAAAAAAATCGCGATTAATTATAACTTAAACTGCTAAAACGTTTGACTCATCTACAGATATGCGTAGAATGCGCATCTCGCTTCAAGGGGTGGTTAGCTCAGTTGGGAGAGCAACGGCCTTACAAGCCGTAGGTCACAGGTTCGACCCCTGTACCACCCACCATTAAGCACTAAACGGACCGGTAGTTCAGCTGGTTAGAATGCCGGCCTGTCACGCCGGAGGTCGCGGGTTCGAGTCCCGTCCGGTCCGCCATTTTATTTATAGTAAAGCTCACGGCGATGTTCTTTTCGCTCTGGTGAGTAAAGTAACCCCACCCCGTCTTTATTCGTCTGCTAGCTACTTCTGTATAGCAATCTGTCCGACTACTTTTAGATTACTTGAGAACCAGTGCAATAGGCTTTTGAGCCTTGTTTCACGTCTGGCTGATTAGTTGTTTGCTTAGCCCATACTACGCTGGTGTTTCCTGTTATAATCGGGACTAATCATTGACTACGGACTTTAGATGTCTTCCTCCTTTTATGAAATCGTTATGTTGCCCGACGGTGAAGTCGTGTTGCAGCGCGCTGATGAAGAAGGTGAACCCTTAATCCGCATTAATTTTTCGGAAGAGGCGCTTTATTACCTGCGTGAAGGCAGCATGGACGTAGCCAAAGCAATGATTGATGCAGGGATAGATGCGGTGGAGCTGCTCGGCAATGAGCCGCCTGCTACTGAGGAAGAAGACCTTGAGCAGAGGGTTCTGCATTAATTTTTTCTGACTGCTGTTGGTCAATGCTGTCGTTCGACTAGTTGATCTCATACTAGTTGATCTCATTTAAGTTGTGGCCAGGCGCCAACTTAAATATACAAGCTTGGATTTCAGCCTTTCTATTTCTATCTAATTTCTCGTTTTTCTCCTGTTATTTAATGCGTGCGGATAATACCGGCATAAACACCCTCAATTGCAAATTCCTGCTCACGTAAATCGACCGTGATTGGCTCGTAAAGGGCATTTTCTGGCAATAAAGAAATAACATAGCGGCTGCGGGTTTTCTTCAGACGTTTGACCGTCACTTCATCTTCAATTCTGGCAACAACGATTTGGCCATTTTCGGCGACAGGGGTGCTGTGTACAGCGAGTAAATCGCCATCACAGATGCCGATATCCTGCATGCTTTCACCGCGCACTCGTAGGAAAAAGTCTGCAGCAGGGTGGAAAAGGCTAGCCGGTACTTCGCAATAATCGTCAATATTCTCCTCTGCCAAAATAGGATTCCCCGCTGCTACTTGTCCAACAATAGGCAGGCCTTTGGGTGCTTTATTATTATCGATGATACGAATTCCGCGAGAGGCTCCGGGTATCATCTCAATAGCGCCTTTACGGTGCAGGGCTCGCAGGTGCTCTTCAGCAGCATTGGCCGAGCGAAATCCTAGTTCTTTAGCAATTTCAACCCGAGTCGGCGGGAATCCGGTGTCATCAATGTGGCGCTGAATAAGCTCAACAATCTGTTTTTGTCGTGCAGTAAGATCCTTGGCCATCGTTTCTATTCCTATGCAGAGTGTTCTGTATGGAGGCAGTAGTACTGGTATTTTATCCAGTATATTACTATAGGCAAGCATTTTTTGAGATTACGTGTTTAGCCCGCTCTGGGGCAGCCATATTTGTTTGTGCTTTATAAACGGCCATTGCTGAGTAAAGCTTGTGTCAGTAGAATAAAAAGCATGGGTTCCGGCCCTGTAAATGAAGGAATACCTATTTCTTAAGGAGTGTTAATAATGGCGAAGAATATTATTTTTTGTTTTGACGGTACTTGCAACGAGCCTGCCGATGCTGAGCAGGAAAAGGCCTTGTTTGGAATTGGCGGGCCAAAAGACAACGGCATTACCAATGTATTAAAGCTTCACTTATTATTTGGTGGCGACTTGCGGTCCGGCACAACAACCCGGCCGCAAATGAGTTTTTATTTCTCAGGGGTCGGCACTTATGGTTCCAGGCTTGAAAAGTTGAGGAATATACTTTTTGCTCCGGCCGATGAAGACGTCGGTGATATTATTCGTCGCGCCATTAAAACCCTGCTTAAGCACTATGAAGAGGGCGATCAGATCTTTTTGTTTGGCTTCAGTCGTGGCTCTGCCATCGCTAGACGTTTTGCTGCCGTGGCTCCAAGTATTCTCCAGGCTCAAGGTATAGCAAAGCCGGTCTTTCGGTTTATGGGGGTGTTCGACACGGTGGCCTCTATTAACAAACCGAACCTCACGCGGGCGGAAGATAAGCCTGGCTCGGATGTGATTTTTGAAAATAATACCCTGTCGTCCGCTGTCGAAGAAGTCCTGCATCTTGTCTCTATGGATGAACATAGAGTTTCCTTTATGCCCACTTTAATAAACGAAGATAAGCGGGTGACTGAGGTATGGTTTCCCGGTGCCCATGCTGATATTGGTGGTGGTTATCGTTATGACGGACTTTCAGATATCACCCTGGAATTTATGACGGAGGAAATTAAAAGACGTCAGCTGGGTTTGACTGTGCTAAAGCCCAGTGACGTTAAATACAATGAGCTGGGTGATTCTGATGAGATTAAAATCACCTATGATGATCTTATTATTCAGCCAAATTATCTGGGTAAAAACCACGAGCAAAGTGCTAGAACACACATTAAAGGCGCCTTTCTAGGGCCGCGAACTGTGAGGGTGTTAAATAACAACATCCACAGTTCCACTGAAGCTACAGTTCACCATACGGTCGTTGACAGGATATACGATGATGAAGATTATTATCCTGAGTCGTTGGAGGCGGAAAATTTAAAAAATCCATACACTGATAATTATCCCCAAATTAACGTTTGGGTTTCATCTGATGAGAAAATCAAATTTAATTCTTTAGAAGAGCTAAAGCGTACGGGTCGCCGCCCCCTGCAAACTTTGGGCGTAGGCGAGTCTAAGGTTCACCGCATTTATGCCAATCAGGTATTTAATCACAGTGGTTTATTATTTAAAGCAGGGCAGAACTATCTATTTACCATCGATATGAATCAAACCTGGTTTGATAGTGATATCGACTGTGACCCGGCTGGTTGGGATAGAAAGCAGGAGCTGGGCGCCATCAAAAGCTTTATTGTCAAAGGGTATGAGCACGAGCGCCGCCATTCTAAAGCCATGTGGTTTGCTGCCATCGGTACCGTTAACAGAACTGACGAAGGTAATTTCGAAATTTTGAAGCATGCCACTCCCAGTACCGCATATCCGGTGACTGTTGACGGTGAGTTTTATACCTATGCTAATGACTTGCTGACGTACTATAAAAACAACATGGGGTGGATTGAGGTTGAGGTAAAACGGCTTAACTAGAAGCTTAAGGCTGCTTGTGGCTAGTGTTATTGCGAGCCAATAATTCTGAGACTCTCTTTAACAGCGTTTTGGCGCTGTAAGGTTTATGGAGTATATCCTGGGGGTGATTGTCGATGATGTCGTTGGTGTGATGCTCGCCGGTGAAGCCGCTGGCGAGCTGAGTGATAACCTGCGGGTGCTTTTCATGGACGATGGCCAGTAGTTGGCAGCCGTCCATATCGGGCATTATTACATCAGAAATTAGTAGGTCGATAGCTTCTTTATCCAGAACCTCAAGCGCATCGTGGGCATTCTCTACAGCGATAACTCGGTAGCCTTGCTGGCTTAAAATCTCTTCGTTCAATGCCAGTAGCGCGGGCTCGTCATCGGCGATAAGTATGGTCGCCTGCTGACTGCGTGCAAGCTCTTCAGTGATAGTTTCTGTTTTTTCCCCGTGGTCTATAAATCGGTCGCGGGGGAAATAGAAAACCATTTGCGTGCCATGGTTGACCTCCGAATAAACTTTGATGGCCCCCTTATTTTGCTTAACAAAACCATAGACCTGAGATAAACCAAGCCCTGTTCCCTCTGTACCTTTAGTTGAGAAAAAGGGATCGAATACCTGCTCCTGTGTTTCTTTATCCATACCGCTACCGGTATCGGTGATGCTAATAAGAGCGTAGTCCCCTGGCTTTAGCTGCAGCGCTAGACCGTCAAGCACGCCAATTTCTTCATTGCGGGTGCGAATGCTCAGTTGACAGTTGTCACTTTTTTCCATGGCGTGCATGGCGTTAATACTAATATTTAGAATGGCATCTTCCAGCTCACTACTATCGAGTTTAACCGGCCA
This sequence comes from Gammaproteobacteria bacterium, assembly GCA_003646355.1. Next base: position 4,535 of record QNFO01000015.1, on the reverse strand, counting down.
GAGGTTAGCATCGAGGCCCATTACCAAGGTAATGCGAGGAGTCAAAGTTTTTTCTAGCATATGCTGCTGGTTGCGTAGCAGAGTGTTGATGTCCACTTGTTCTGCGATGGTTGTAGCGGTTTCGTTACGAGCGAAAGCGAGAAGGCGTTGAGTGAGTTTGGCGCCACGTTGACCCGCATGGGCAATTTCTTCGGCGTATTTTGCAAGTTTAGGTTGGCTGTCTAATGCGCCCTGCAATAACTCAGAGTAGCCAGAGACAACACCGAGCATATTATTAAAGTCGTGAGCAATACCACCGGTGAGCTTGCCCAGCGCATCCATTTTCTGGCTGCGACGCAATTGATCCTCTTGTTGTTTGATCTGGCTTAAATCCTGGCAAGTGGCAATAAAACGACGTTTGCCGTCTTTGGTGGTGCTAAATTCAGCGACAGATAAACGGGTGGGGAAAAGCTCACCATTTTTGCGCAGGGCTTGTATCTCACTGCCAGCACCCAGTTTACTGGGGTTGCCGGTTTCCAGGTACTCGGCCATGTACTGTGCAAACTCACTGCTGTGGGGTTCCGGTATTAATTGAATAACGTTATGCCCGACAATTTCATCGGCACTGTAACCAAATAACTTTTCAGCGGCTTTATTAAAGGTGAGTACAGTGCTCGTTTCGTCAACGGTAATCAGGGCTTCTCGCATCGAGCTGAGAATGTCGCGCTGTTCAGCTTCGCTGATTGCGAGTGCGCGCTGGGCCTCTCGCTCGGCGGTAATGTCGCGCAAAATTGAATCGCAACCGATGAGATTGCCTGCTTTGTCTTTAAGGGGGGCGTTGTACCACTGGCAATAAATTGTACGGCCATCTTTGGTCAGGTTCTTTGAAATGAGGGTTTCACTGCCGGTACGTGTTTTGAGGCCGGCAATATGCTGGTCGAGTTTCAAATCTAGCTTTGCCGGGGCGAGGAATTGAGGCGTCTTTCCCTCTACCTCTGCAAAGCTGAAGCCAAACATCCTTTCAGCCGCCTTATTCCAGCCGTTCACTACGGCACCGAGCCCTGTGTAATCCCATTCGATAATGGCCAGAGGCGATTGGTCGCGATAGGCCTTAAGGTGTTGGCTAGATTCTCGAAACTTCTCTTCCGCCAATTTGCGTTTGTGAATAGGCACGCCTTCAACGACTAGCTGGATAACACTGCCGCTGTCATCTCGAACGGGGTAGATGTTGAGTTGAATCCAGAATAAGCCCCGTGGTGAAAAACCGAGCACGTCTCGGCTAGTCGATTTCCCCGCTGTTGCTTGAGTGACATCACTTTGTACTAAGGCTTGCACACTGGGGTCGTAGTTCCACCAGGGGCAGTCCCAAAACCTCTTGCCGATCACATCCTCCAGGGTGATTTCGGTGGCCTTCAGTGGTGTATTGTTGGTAAACACCAGGGTGCCGTCGCAGTCGAGGATACCCGTAGTCGTGCGCAGCCCATCGAGCAGCCCCTGCATTTGTTGGTGGACGGCTTTGGCCCTTTCCCGTAGGCGGTACTCTTCGGTGACATCATTAAAGACCAGCACCATGCCGAGAATAGTATTATCTTTGCCGCGTATGGGTGCAGCTGAATCGGCGATGTGGTGCTCGCGACCATCTTTGGCGAGCAGTAAGGTGTGGTTGCTGAGATGGACGGTTTCACCGCTACTAAGCACTTTGTCTGATGGATCGTCGACGGGCTCGCGGGTGCTGGCATCAATAAGAGGCAATACGGCTTTTAGTGGCATGCCTTTGGCCGACTCAAAAGACCAGGCGGTGAGTTGTTCGGCCACCGGGTTCATGTGGGCCACCAGGCCTTCGGCATCGGTGGTGATGACTGCGTCGCCAATACTATTGAGGGTTACCGCTAGCTCTTGCTCTCGGCTGTAGGATTGCTTAAGCGCATTCTGCTGAATTTTTGCAACGCTGAGAAGTGTTTCGCGCAGCAGGCGAAATTCCTTGAACTCACCTTCGGCTGCTTTTTCTATAAAGGCTTGATTACCATCATATTCGCTCATTACCTGGGTCAGGTTGATAATGGGCCGGGTGATTTTACGGGCGAAATAATAGCCAATGCAAAGTAGTACGACAGTTGAAACGATGCTTGCCAGTAGCAGGTAGATGGTATTACTGTGAATGAGTGTTTGGCTGAAAGCCTGGTGGCTGGCTTCGAGTAACTGGCGCTGCTGATACTGGGCTAGCAGTATATTTATCAGACTATTTAATGCTAGGCTGAAGAGGATTATTAGCGTTAATTGCCAGCGCAGTTTCATTGAGGCGACTCTTGATGGTCTACTACTAAAAATGAAGTTTCTCTAGTACGGCTCCCTCCTTACTATTAAAATTATCAGGTGTCCGTTCCGGTTCTCTGCTTTATTGACTCAGCATCCACATTTTGCTGGGCTGAGTCAATGAGACCAGGTGGCAATTACAGAGTTTGTTAAGCGTCAGGTCACAAAATACTAAATCCTTTTGAGAAGATAGCATGAAGATAAATGTTTTAAAGCTCAGTACGGCCCTGGTTTCTCTTTTTATCGGTTATGCCATTGTCCATAGTCTAAGTCCTCAGCAAGAGCTAGAGGTGGTTGAAAAAAAACCTGCTGTGGAACAGTTTGAGTTTAATAATGATACTGAAATTACGCTTGATTGTATCTACGGTCGTGCACCTTACGAGGTGCGTTTTTCGGCCTATCAACGGCCTGATATAGAGTTGCCAGGAGTCAATTACCAGCGTGCATTTTGTGAGAAATTACCCAGCCTGGGGGCGACTAAAATAACTTTAGATTTTATGGATAGAGGCTTGCGTGAGCGCTCAGTGGCACTCAAATTTATTCACCACGAAGAGGTCGGCCCCTCAGTTGAGATGTTGGCCGGCGGGGAGGTTATTCATGAGAGCTTTCAAAATGGTATTCCACGAGGCTTAATTCAGAGCCGTCTCGACTTTTCAACAGCGGGGTTTTATACCCTCGTTGTGGAATTTGGCGGTGGGGTTGTCTCGGTGGATGAGGTCGTTAGAATCCCTTTTGAAGTGGGTACAGGCTTGTAAGCCCTGTCACCTATAGCCAAAATAATAAGGGGTTTTTATGAGCAATTTGATTCTTTCGCGCGATGAGGGCGCAATCCGCTTTATTTCAATGAATCGTCCCGATAAGTTAAATGCCATGAGTGAGGCGCTGGTCGATGAGTTATCAGAAAAGTTGCGTGTGGCCGAAGCCGACCCAGCTGTCGCCGTCATTGTTATCAGCGGTGAGGGCCGGGCCTTTAGTGCTGGTGCCGATCTATCAGACTGGGATGCCGACAACCCCACGCCAGCACGAGAAGTGGCGGGGGGCTTAACGCGGGTGATGGCTTTTTATGGCCAATTGGTTGCCATGAACACGCCCTTAATTGCTGCCGTGCAGGGCTATGTGCTCGGCGGTGGTTGTAACCTGGCGATTAGTTGTGACTTGGTGGTAGCGGGGGAGTCGGCAATTTTTGGTTATCCGGAGGTGCGTTTAGGTTTGGCAGCAACGGGGGTAACGCCTACCCTTGTGCATCAAATTGGTCGTAAAGCCGCCTTTGAATTGCTCACTTTGTGTGAAAATATTGATGCCCAGCAAGCTTTAAATTTTGGCATGATCAATCGCATTGTGCCGAATGATCAAGTCATGGTAGCTGCGACAAAAATGGCTGAGCAGCTAGCGAGTTTTAATCACGATGCTTTGTTGTTGACCAAACAAACACTGCGCCGCGCGGCTGATCTGCCTATCGGCAAGGCGATTGAACTAGGTTTAGATATGGGCTTTACGGCAAAAATGTATCAGTGAAAACAGCGGGCTTGAGTCTTTTTAAACAATAAAAAACCGGCAAATACATGAAATATTTGCCGGTTTTTTCATTAATCGCTAAGCGATTATTTGGTATCGATATTATAGTTTTTATCGATGCTCATAAAGCGGCTGGCCAGCCAGTGTACAAAGCCCATGGTGGGGCGAATAGTCGGGCTGTCACCGTGGCGGTCAAAGTAGTAGCTGTTTGATTTCGCGCAGTCGCCAAACTTGAAAATGGTCAAATGGGTACGGCTTTGAACCTTTTCAAAGTTACGGTCATTGGATGACTTCTTCACTTCAATATAGTTGCCGCCACGCTTTTTAGCCGTGTTAATGCAGCGCACTAAATGCTTCGACTGAGTGTCGACCATGCCGAACCACGATGCGGTGCAAACACTGTAGGGACCGAACATTAGGAAGAAGTTAGGGAAGCCGGGAACCGTCGAACCCTCGTAGGCCTGATAGCGGTTTTCTTCCCAGAAATCACTCAAATCGACACCATTTTTTCCTTCTACTTTAAAGGTTGGCACACTGCCTTTCTGAAAGACTTCAAAGCCGGTGGCGCAAATCAGGGTGTCGATTTCACGCACGGTGCCATCGCTGGTGACCATGGCATTTTCAGTGATTTCGCTAATCGGCGTGGTCACTAGTTCTGCATTGTCGCGGTTAAATACGGGGTAGAATTTGGTGGTAAAGCTGGGTCGTTTACAGCCAAAATCATATTT
>QNFO01000014.1 GCA_003646355.1 Gammaproteobacteria bacterium | reverse complement strand
GCGTCAGCGCCAGAGCCGTTACCGGCAGCGCAAAACCTTGCAGAGCCCCCAGGGTGTGGAGGTGCTGGTCGATGGAAAAAGCCGTCTGGGTTTTAGCAGTAACGATTACCTCGGCCTGGCAAATCATCCCGCAGTCATTACAGCTTTCCAGCAGGCGACGAATCAATACGGTGTCGGCAGCGGTGCCTCTCACTTGGTGAGTGGTCACGGTGCTGAACATCAGGCTCTTGAAGAAGAGCTAGCTGCCTTTACTGACCGCCCCCGCGCACTGCTATTCTCCACCGGCTATATGGCCAATGTGGGCGTGATTCGCGCACTAATGGGGCAGGGCGACTTGGTGGTACAAGACAAGCTCAACCATGCCTCGCTGCTCGACGGCGGTTTCCTCTGCCGTGCGCAATTCAAGCGCTATGCCCATAGCGATATAGCGGCGGCAAATGCTTTGTTGGCGGACAATAGTGGGCAACGCAAACTGCTCGCCACAGACGGTGTTTTTAGCATGGACGGCGATCTCGCCGACTTACCCGCACTGGCTAATATTGCCGATCAAAATAATGCCTGGCTACTGGTCGATGACGCCCACGGCTTTGGCGTGCTCGGTGAAACCGGTCGCGGTATTGCCGAACACTTCGCCATGGACATAAACCGCCTGCCGATTTTGGTTGGCACCCTGGGTAAGTCCTTCGGCACTTTCGGGGCTTTTGTCGCGGGCAGCGAAGCGCTTATTGAAAGCCTCATTCAATTTGCCCGCACTTATATTTACACCACAGCTCTGCCCCCGGCAGTCGCCGCCGCAACACGGGCTGCACTGAAATTAATTGACAGTGAAAGCTGGCGTCGGCAAAAGCTGCAAACATTGATTGCACACTTTCAACAAGGTGCTGCCGAGCGGGGTATTCCTGTCATGGCGTCGCCCACGCCCATTCAGCCAGTGTTAATTGGCGACGATGCAAAGGTCATAAAAATTGGTGAGTATCTACTTGAGGCGGGTTTTTGGACCGGCGCTATTCGCCCACCGACCGTGCCAGTCGGCAGTGCGCGCTTGCGCATTACCCTGACCGCCGAGCACGAAGTAGCGCAGCTTGATGCCTTGCTCGACACCCTCGCCCTGGCTTTAATAACCGTGGGCGGTGACACCCTGTGACCCAGGCCTATTTTATTACCGGCACAGACACCGGTGTCGGTAAAACCTCCGTTGCCGTTGCCTTACTGCAGGCAGCAGCAAAGCGCGGCTTAAGTACCGCTGCCGTTAAGCCGGTAGCAGCTGGTTGTGAAATGACGGCCGAAGGTTTACGCAATGACGACGCCTTATTTTTACAACAGGCCTGCACTGTTGAACTGCGTTATGAACAGATAAACCCCTTTGCACTCGAACCAGCCATAGCGCCGCACTTTGCCGCGGCGCGCGAGGGTTTGCGACTCGACGCAAAACAGCTCGCCGCACACAGTCAGTCGGTGCTCGATCTAAAGGCTGATTTAACCGTAATAGAAGGTGCCGGTGGTTGGCGAGTGCCTCTCAACGATACTGAGACCTTTGCTGATATTGCAAAATTACTCAAGGTGCCCGTCATTCTAGTGGTCGATATAAAGCTGGGTTGTTTAAATCACGCCCTGCTCAGTGGCGAAGCCATTCGCGCCGATGGTTTGCATTTGGTGGGCTGGGTGGCGAATCAGGCCAGTGGTGCTAATGAGTGTCACGCTGAAATGCTTGCGGATCTAAAAAGCCGAATGGCTTGTCCGCTGTTGGGGGATCTTCCCCACAGTCTAAATCAAGATGCTCTAGCGACTCACCTTGATTTAGACGTGCTGGAAACGCTTTAGGCTTGAGTCAACTGATGGGCAAGAAACTCGTCGTAGGTGCCTTTAAAGTCGTTTAACTTGTGGTCTTTGATTTCGATAATGCGTGTTGCGAGAGATGATACAAATTCCCGGTCGTGGCTGACGAAAATCAGCGTGCCTTCGTAGTGTTCCAGCGCCAGGTTTAATGCCTCAATAGCTTCCATGTCGAGGTGGTTGGTGGGCTCGTCAAGAATCATCACGTTGTTGTCTGTCATCATTAACTTGCCAAACAATAGGCGGTTCTTTTCACCACCTGAGCAAACGCGCACGGCCTTTTCTGAATCTTCTGATGAGAACAGTAAGCGGCCTAAGGTAGCGCGTACTATTTGATCGTCGTGGCTGGGTTTACGCCATTGGCTCATCCAGTCGAAGAGGTTGGTGTCGCTTTTAAATTCTGCGCTACTGTCCTGAGGGCAGTAACCGAGGGTGGCATTTTCGGCCCACTTTATTTTGCCTTCGTTGGCGGCGATCTCACCCATTAAGCAACGTAGGAAGGTGGTTTTACCCGCGCCGTTTTCACCGATCACGGCAAGGCGTGCACCGGCTTCTAATATCAGGCTGCTATCCTTGAAGAGTTCTTTGCCGTCAAAGCCGTGGCCAAGGTGTTCAATGGTCAGTGCCTGGCGGTGGAGCTTTTTCTCCTGGGCAAAGCGAATATAAGGCGTGACGCGGCTCGAGGGCTTGATGTCGTCGAGATTGATTTTGTCGATCTGCTTGGCGCGCGATGTGGCTTGTTTGGCCTTGGATGCATTGGCAGAGAAGCGGCTGACAAATTGTTGCAGCTCGGCGATTTGCGCTTTCTTTTTGGCGTTTTGCGACTGCATGCGCTCCTGCACCTGGGTAGCGGCGATCATAAAGTCGTCGTAATTACCCGGGTAGACACGCAGTTCACCGTAGTCGATGTCAGCCATGTGGGTGCAGACCGAATTCAAAAAATGGCGATCGTGAGAAATAATGATCATCGTGCTTTTACTGTCGTTGAGCACATCTTCGAGCCAGCGAATGGTGCTGATGTCGAGGTTGTTGGTGGGCTCATCGAGCAGCAGTATATCGGGATCTGAGAACAGCGCTTGGGCAAGCAGTACGCGCAGCTTCCAGCCGGGGGCGACCTGGCTCATGGGGCCGAAGTGCAGTTCTTCGTCAATACCGGCACCCATCAGCAGTTCACCGGCGCGGCTCTCGGCGCTGTAGCCGTCGAGCTCAGCAAATTCAATTTCGAGTTCAGCCACTTTCATGCCCTCATCTTCCGACATTTCGGGCAGGCTGTAGATGCGGTCGCGCTCTTGCTTGATAACCCACAGCTCTTTGTGGCCCATGAGTACGGTGTCGATGACGCTGACGTCTTCAAAGGCAAATTGGTCCTGGTGCAGGGTGCCGATACGCTCGTTGGGGCTGAGGGAAATATTGCCTGCGCTGGGCGTGAGGTTGCCGTCCAGTATTTTCATAAAGGTCGACTTGCCGCAGCCATTGGCTCCGATCAGGCCGTAGCGGTTGCCGTTGCCAAATTTAACGGAAATATTTTCGAATAGGGGTTTGGCACCAAATTGCATGGTGATATTAGCTGCTGAGATCAACGGTTTATTCCTGAAAGCTGGGGGGTGGCGCTGTGGGTTTTCTGAGGGTGCGTACTATAAGGATTTGTTGCCAGCGCGTCGAGTTGAACCGGATAAATTTGTTCGTGCTTTTATCGTCTGTGGGGCAGGTGCCGCCGTATTGCGAGAACAAAAAAAGGCACCATTGCGGTGCCTTTTATCAGTCAGTCAGATTCGTTGTTTTATACCGTTATTACGATCAGTCTACTGGCCCGCTTTGCACCATATAGTTCTCTTCGATGACCTTTTCTTCCTCTTCTTCTGTTTCTTCTTCTTTTACCTGGATGGGTTCAAGACTAAGACCGGCGCCGCTGGCAACGGTGCGTTTTGGTGGTGTGCCAGGTTTGATAGGGGCACCTTTGACGGGCGCAGCTGTTTGACCAACAACGTTGGGAGGGTTGTTGCCGTGCTGCAGTTGTATTTTCAGGCGTAAGTTGTTGCGTGAGTCAGCATTGAGCAGGGCTTCTTGCAGATTGATTTTACCAGCGTCGTAGAGTTCACAAAGGGCCGAGTCAAAGGTTTTCATACCCTGGTTTTCTGACTTTTCCATGACCTCGCGAATTTCGGTGACATTGCCGCCTTTAATCAGATCAATCACTCGTGGCGTGCCGAGTAATACTTCAATAGCGGCAGCTCGCTTATCATCAACGGTGGGCACTAGTCGCTGCGAGATAATGCCGCGCAAATTTAGCGATAAATCAAGAAAGAGCTGTTTGTGCCGTTCTTCGGGGAAGAAGTTGATAATGCGCTCAAGTGCCTGGTTGGCGTTGTTAGCGTGCAGGGTGGACAGGCAGAGGTGGCCGGTTTCGGCAAAGGCCAGGGCGTGCTCCATGGTTTCACGGCTGCGAATCTCGCCAATCAGGATGACATCGGGGGCCTGGCGAAGGGTGTTTTGCAGTGCGTCTTCGTAGCTGTCGGTGTCAACGCCAACTTCGCGCTGGTTAACAATGCTCTTTTTGTGGGGATGTAGAAATTCAACCGGGTCTTCAATGGTAATGATATGGCCAGAGGTGTGGGTGTTGCGATAGTCGATAAGTGAGGCCAACGAGGTCGATTTACCCGAGCCGGTGCCACCAACAAACAGTACCAGGCCGCGTTTCTGTAAGACCAGCTTGGGTACGATCTCGGGTAAGCCTAAATCACGAAAGTGGGGGATATCGGTTTTGATCACCCTCACGACCATGGCGACATCACTACGCTGCTTGAAAATATTAACGCGGAAACGGCCGATGTTTTTCTCTGATATGGCCAGGTTCATTTCCGGCTTGTGCTCAAATTCAGCGATTTGATCCGCGTCCATAATTTTGTAGGCGATTTCTCTGATCTCACCTTTGGCGTAAGGCTTATCAGTAATGGGTGAGAGCTTACCCAACACTTTCATGCTCGGTGGGGCACCGGTTGAAAAGTAGAGGTCGGAGCCGTCTTTTTTGACGATGGTGCGTAGTAAATCAAGAAATTCCATGACTTGAAGGCCTTCGAATAAGAGGGTTTTGGATGTTATGAAGGCTAGCAGGGAAGGGCGGGAGGAATAAAGGGTGGGTGTTGATAAGTGTGAACTTCTACGAATAGGTAGTGTTTCAAGTTGTTCAGTATATGGGGCTATGAAAGGGGTGAGCTGCGATTGCTTTGTTTGGTGTGGCCGTATCTCAGCGGCAGCTCAATATCGTTGGTTTTGATGTTCAGCCGCAAAGTTCCCCTACTGTAAGAATTAGGTTATATTCGATTGGCAAAATGCGACTTTCACATTAAGGAGAATACTAATGAAGAAAAAAATACTAACTGGATTAGCTCTTGTATGTCTGTCATCTGCAACCCTCGCTGACCCTGAAGAACATGGTTGTGGCTGGGGTGCTCTAATTTTTGAGGGTCAAAGTGGCCTGGTGCCCTATGTATTAGCGTCTCTTACTAACGGCACTGCGAGTAATGCCTTGTTTGGCATGACCTCTAATACGAACGGTTGCCAAACTCACCACCCAATGCCCTACGGTGGTAAGTCGTGGTTTGCTGCTGCCGATTTCGCGGATGATATCGTCGAAGATATTGCCAAAGGTGAGGGCGAAGCCCTTGATGCTCTGGCTGTGATGATCGGTATTGAAAAAGAAGATCGTGCGTACTTTAATCAATTAACTCATGACAACTTCAATACTATTGCACCATCATCAGAAGTGACCGGCGATCAGCTCATGACTGCCATAGACAGTCTTCTGTCTAATGATGAAAGGTTGGCTAAATACGTCGTATCCTGATTCATCGTAACCTTAATAAAAAAGGCCAGTTTAAAGCTGGCCTTTTTTATTGCTTATTGGCAGAGACAAACACCTTGACACCTAACAAAAAATACTACTTCCCGTTGTTTACGCGTTTATCTCTGCTAATTCTTCTCTTCGCATCAAGTCAGTCTTTTGCACTAAGCACGGTTGAAAAATTACAGCGACAAGCTGAGAATAAAAAGTTGTATGAAAAACCGTATTGGCTAGCGTTAGGTCATTACAACACCGTAGGCACGGCTAATAATAAATTTGAAAGTTACACCGATGACCCTGGTTTTTTCCTCAGTGAGAATGGAAAGTTTTCACCACAAGATGAGCTAAAGGCAACCCTGAGTGCTTTTTTTGATACGGCTAATACTGGCAACGAACATGCTCAATGTCGCTTTGTTGCCCGCTTAAACTGGATCGCCAGTGAATTATCATTCGATCGAAACGAGCTACCCCAACAGAATTGCGCTGAATACCAGGTTTGGCGAAACGCTATTAATGCGGAAACGGTCACCCTAATCTTCGCATCTCATTTTGTGAATAGCCCTTCATCCATGTATGGGCATACTTTATTGCGAATTGACCCCCCGAAAAGTGTCAATCCCTCGCAATGGCTATCTTATGCCGTTAACTTTGGCGCCAATGTGCGCGAGGGTGAGAACTCTCTTTTTTACGCCTGGCGAGGACTGACGGGCGGTTATCCTGGGCTGTTTGCTATGGAGCCGTACTATAAAAAAATTAAGCAGTATTCGAACATAGAAAATAGAGGCCTATGGGAATACCAGTTAGACCTGACACCTGAAGAGGTTAACAAGCTCGTTGTCCACCTTTGGGAGCTAAAGGGGATAAGTTTCGACTATTTCTTTACGGATGAGAATTGTAGTTTCCGTTTGTTAGAGCTACTTGAGATTGCTCGCCCCAATATTGATTTGCTATCAACCTTTGACTACAAAGCAATTCCTACCGATACCGTTAGAGTGGTCCGCGACCACGGTATGATAAAAAACATTAACTATCGCGCCTCACATATCGAGAAAATAAAATATATCGCATCATCGTTAAGCCCGGTACAGAAGACACTGGCCCATGATTTGTCCATCGATACAGGGCTTGTTGAAGAGGAGGAATATAAAAGTAGCAGCCCTGGCGATAAGCAAAATATCCTCTATGTGGCCTACAATTATTTACGTCATAAACAAACCAGGACCGCCCGTGATAAGGCCATGGCTAAACGTAGCCACCGTTTGTTAGTCGAAATCAATGAGCATGGGAATGCTGATCTCTCATCCTTGCCTCGCCCTTTTGACCCTATAGAGGGGCATAAAACAATGAGCATGGCTGTTGCTGCAGGTAGTGAAGGCAGCGAAGAGTTTATTGAAGGGCAGTGGCGTATGACCTACCACGACTTATTAGACCCCGGCCCTGGTTATCCCCTGGGCCTGGGTATTGAAATGCTTGGAGTTACCGCTCGGCAATGGCAAAGCGGAAGATCAACGCTTGAGCGCCTGGACTTTGTAGAGATCAATTCATTTGCTGGCAGGGATATCTTATTTAAGCCCTCTTCCTGGCGAGTGAATGGCGGTATGGAGAGGATTTACAGTGATGATGGCGATCAATTAGCACCCCATATTACAGGCGGCAGAGGTTATAGCGTTGAGCTTAACGATGATCTACTTTATTACACCCTCATAACGGGCCGCTACGAATATAATGAAATGCACAATGGCAATCATCAGGTCGGCGCAGGTATTTCTCTGGGCATTATTGGTGAAATTTATAATATGAGTACGACGCTCGATTTAACCACTTATAAACTATTAAACGGTGTGGAGCGCTATTCGATGAGCTTTGGGCTGAGTTATGAATTCGCGAAAAATAAAGCAATACGCTTAACAGCCGAGGGTGTGAAAGAAGGTGTGTATCAGGAAAATAATATTAAACTGGGTTACCGACACTATTTTTGAGTGATGGAAAACCCCTTAGTTGATGGATTAAATAGGCATGAAAAGTAATGCTAAGCAGGAGCACCATATCATCCGTTATATTGCAGCAGCATTATTATGTTTGTCGCTAAGCGGCTGTTCGAATTTATTTTTCTTCCCCTATAAAGCTCATCTTCAAACGCCTTCTGCCTATGCGCTGCCCTACGAAGATGTACAGCTGGTAGCTAAAGACGGCACTAAACTACACGCCTGGTTCTTGCCCACCAGCGATAAGCCCAAAGGTAGCGTGTTATATCTACATGGCAATGCGGAGAATATAAGCACCCATATTTACAATATTCGCTGGTTGCCTAAAGCGGGTTATCAGGTTTTATTACTGGATTATCGCGGCTTTGGGCGTTCTGATGGTGTGCCAAAACTACCTGATATTTTTCTCGATATTGATGCTGCAGTAGACTGGATGAGCAGCTCTGCTCAGATGAAAGAGCAGCCCTTTTTTATTCTTGGGCAGAGCATTGGTGCCAGCTTAATGCTGCACGATGTTGCCAAACATGCGGATAACCCACAACTGTGTGGCCTGGTTAGTGATGCTGCCTTCACTCGCTATCGAGATATTGCCAGCCATGTTACGCGACAGTCCTGGGTAACGTGGCCCTTCCACTTTCCTGTGTTTTGGAGTACTTACGATCAGTATGACCCCATCGATGGCTTGGCCAGCCTTTCCAAAACCCCGATATTATTCTTCCATAGTAAAGAAGATAGGATTATCCCTTTCTCGAATCTGGATTTATTAATTGAGAATCACAAGGGCTATCATCAGCGTATTGCTACAGGTGGCCGCCACACGGCCACCTTTATGGAAGGAGCCAATCGTCAAATATTGCTCGAGTTTTTTAAGGCGCAAGATTGCTCAAATGCGCCCAATAAGAGCCCTGTTTTTACAGAGCGGTGATTTTCTCTTTTTGTTCCTCCAATCGAGTTAGTGCGCTCTCAACCTCACTCTGCTTTTGACGCTCTTTAGCGACCACGTCATCCGGTGCATTGGCGATAAACTTCTCGTTAGATAACTTGCCTTTTAAACGCCCGAGCTCTTTATTCAATTTGCCCAGCTCTTTGTCGAGGCGCGCCAGCTCTGCGTCTTTGTCGATAACGCCAGCCATGGGCACGAAAATTTCCATGTCGCCCACCAGGGCTGTTGCCGAGGGTGGCACGGGTGCGTCGGCGTCGAGCCATTGCACCGATTCAAGATTGGCCAGTTTCGTTAGGTACTGGGCATTTTCGTTGAGGCGACGCTGGTCTTCAGGGCCACCATTTTGAAATAGCAGAGGCAGTAGCTTGCCGGGGGAGATATTAATTTCGCCGCGAATATTGCGCACGCCCATGATGATTTGCTTGATCCACTCAATATCGGCGTCAGCGGTGGCATCGCGCTGGCTGTCGTCGGGAGTGGGGAAGGGCTGGAGCATGATGGTGTCACCCTGCTTGCCCGCCAGCGTATGAATCTTTTGCCAGACCTCTTCAGTGATGAAGGGCATCATCGGGTGGGCCAGGCGCATAATGCTTTCGAGTACGCGAATCAGGGTGCGACGGGTGCCTTTCTTTACGGCCTCGCTGGCATTGTCGTCCCAGAGAATGGGCTTGGATAATTCTAAATACCAGTCGCAGTACTCGGACCAAACAAAGTCATAAAGTGCCTGTGAGGCGAGGTCGAAACGGTAGCTTTCGATGCCGTCAATCACCTGCTGCTCGGCATCTTGCAGGCGGCTGATAATCCAGCGGTCGGCAATAGATAGCTGGTAGTCGTCACTGCCGTCCTGGCCGCAGTCGTGCTCTTCGGTGTTCATCAGCACGTAGCGGGTGGCATTCCATATTTTATTACAGAAGTTGCGGAAGCCCTCGATACGGCCGACGTCGAATTTAATGTCGCGCCCGGTTGATGCCAGCGAATAGAAGGTGAAGCGTAGGGCATCGGTGCCGTAGGCCGAGAGGCCATCGGGGAATTCTTTGCGGGTTTGCTTGGCGATTTTTTCGCGCATTTGCGGTTGCATCATGCCGGTGGTGCGCTTGGTTACCAGTGGCTCTAATTCGATACCATCAATCAGGTCGATGGGGTCGAGGACATTGCCCTTGGACTTGGACATTTTCTGCCCCTGGCCGTCGCGCACCAGGCCGTGAACGTAAACGGTTTTAAAGGGCACGTCGTCCATGAAATACAGGGTGAGCATAATCATGCGCGCCACCCAAAAGAAAATAATGTCAAAGCCGGTGACCAGTACGTCAGTGCCGTGAAAGGTTTTCAGTTCATCGGTATTTTGTGGCCAGCCGAGAGTGCCGAAAGTCCACAGCCCGGAGGAGAACCAGGTGTCGAGCACGTCGTCGTCCTGACGCAGTTTAATGCTGTCGTCGAGACTATGCTTGCTGCGCACATCGGCCTCACTGCGCCCGACGTAAATATTACCCGCCTCGTCATACCAGGCCGGGATGCGATGGCCCCACCACAGTTGGCGACTTATGCACCAGTCCTGAATATCGCGCATCCACGAAAAATACATATTTTCGTATTGCTTGGGCACGAACTGAATGTCTTGTTGCTCAACCGCGTCGATGGCTTTTTCGGCCAGAGGCTTGGCGCTGACATACCACTGGTCAGTGAGCCAGGGTTCGATAACCACGTTGGAGCGATCACCGCGCGGTGTTTTCAGTGTGTGGGCATCGACTTTTTCAAGCAGGCCCAGTTCATCGAGATCGTCGACCACGACCTTGCGTGCGTCAAAGCGATCCATGCGCTGATATTTTTCCGGCACATTGGTGTTGAGATTGGCGTCTCGGTCGAAAATATTGATCATCGGCAACTGGTGGCGCTGGCCAATGTCGTAATCGTTAAAGTCGTGGGCCGGGGTGATTTTTACACAGCCTGAACCAAAGGCCATATCGACATAGTCGTCGGCAATAATCGGTATTTCCCGGCCGGTAAGGGGCAGGGTGATGGTCTTGCCAATGTAGGCTTGATAGCGCTCATCGTCGGGGTGTACTGCAACGGCGGTGTCGCCGAGCATGGTTTCGGGGCGGGTGGTGGCGACGATCATGTGGCCCGAGCCATCACTCAGCGGATAGCGAAAGTGCCACAGGTGGCCCTGTTCTTCTTCGGAGATTACTTCGAGATCAGAAATGGCGGTGTGCAGTTTCGGATCCCAATTAACCAGGCGCTGGCCGCGATAAATCAGGCCGTCGTCGTAAAGACGGACAAAGGCCTCTTGCACCGCGTCCGAGAAACCATCGTCCATGGTGAAGCGTTCGCGGGACCAGTCGGGTGAGGCACCAAGACGGCGTAGCTGCTGGGTAATATTACCGCCGGATTCTTTCTTCCACTCCCAGACTTTTTCAATAAATTTATCGCGACCGAGATCGTGGCGACTAATGCCGTCGGCCTCAAGCTGGCGCTCAACCACCATTTGCGTGGCGATGCCGGCGTGGTCGGTGCCCACTTGCCACAATGTGTTGTCACCCTTCATGCGGTG
>QNFO01000013.1 GCA_003646355.1 Gammaproteobacteria bacterium | reverse complement strand
GCCCGATATGCACCGCGTTCACCACTCGGTCATCCCTCACGAGACCAACAGTAATTTCGGTTTTAACCTTGCTGTGTGGGATCGCTGGTTTGGCACCTACTGCGCTCAACCCAAAGCCGGTCACCAGGAAATGAGCATCGGCATCAGCACATTCCGCACCGAGCGTGATCTTGCGCTGGATAAAATGTTACTGCAGCCCTTTAAAAACAGTGTCGATACCTATTCGATAAACAAGACTCATTAACAAGCCTCGTTAATCAGCCCACTCACTGAGAAAAACACCCCCCGTTTAAAGTGTCAGTATTTTTCTATAGCCCGCAATAGTGACATTAAATTTTGTCGTTTGACGCAGATGATCACACATGCCGTCCAGTGCATCGGGGTCGCCGTGAACCAACTGAATAGCGGTTCGTGGGGCCAATGCAGATTGAGCCAACCAGCGACTAAGGTCCCGGTAATCCCCGTGCCCGGATAAACCGGATAAGACTTCTATACGTGCACGATTGCGTATCCACTGGCCGTGAATCTTCACATTCTCAACGCCCTGCAGCATTTTTGCACCACGGGTTCCCCCCGCCTGATAGCCGGTAAACAGTACAGTGGTGCGATGATCCGCCAGGCGAGATTTCAAATGGTGGAGAATCCTGCCCCCGGTGGCCATGCCACTACCGGCAATAATAATGTGGGGGAAATTAATATCGGCCAGTGCCTTTGATTCTTCAACATGATTAACGAACTTAATCGTGTTGCACATAGCATCACACTGCTGGCGATTGAGGCGATGCAACTCGGTATAGCGGTAATAAAGATTTGAAACATTAATCGCCATGGGGCTGTCGAGATAAATAGGCATAGTCGGAACACGGCCATCCTTCATCAGGGTCGTGAGCATAAACTGCAGAGCCTGTGCCCGGCCGACAGCAAAACTCGGGATCAATAAAACACCGCCATTTTTGGCCGTTGCTGTCACCACATCGGCAAGTTGCTGAAAAGCGTCCTGCTTGTCGTGGCGGCGATTGCCGTAGGTTGATTCAAGCAATAATAAATCGAGTTCGGGCAGATCCTGGGGTGGACGCATAAAAATATCGTCCGGGCGGCCGACATCGCCAGAGAAGCCAACACGCTTGCCCTCAGCTTCAAGAATTATGCTTGCGGCACCAAGAATATGCCCGGCACTTTGCAAATGGAATTTAATATCACCAATTTCGCAAACCTCTTCAAAGGCCAGGGGCGAAAATAGATCCATGCTACGTTCAGCTGTCTCACGATCATAGAGGGGCAGCGGGTGCTGGTGTTTACTTAATTTGTGCCTGCTGTAATAGCGCGCATCCTCCTCCTGAATATGGCCGCTGTCGGGCAATAAAATCTCACACAAATCGCGGGTCGCATAATGGGTAAATACTGGCCCCCGAAATCCGCGCTTGTATAAAACAGGGATATAACCGGAGTGGTCGAGGTGGGCGTGGGTCAAAATAACGGCGTCAAGCTGATCAATATCTAGCGGCAGGGTTTGCCAGTTGCGCTCACGCAGCCACTTGTAACCCTGATACAAACCGCAATCGACCAGTACTTTGGTATTGGCTGTCTCGACCAGATATTTCGAGCCGGTGACTGTTTCCGTGCCACCCAGAAAGGTGATCTTCATTTACTCATCCCCTTGTCATTTACATCCTTATCTATACTGCTAGAGTACATTAAATAAAGCATTAGCTTACTGTTCAAGGACAAGTCATAGGAGAGTAAATATGTCATTAGCCGAACTGGAATCAACGATTACCGCAATGGTGCAGCCGGGCCGTGGCATTCTCGCCGCCGATGAAAGCGCGCCCACTATTGCCAAGCGTTTCGCCGCTATCGATGTCGAGTCGACGCAAGAAAACCGGCGTATCTGGCGCAGTCTGCTGGCCAGCACAGAAGGTTTAGGGGAATACATCAGCGGCTTGATCCTCTTTGAAGAAAGCCTCGAGCAGAGCAGTGATGCGCAGATAACCATCCCCGAAGCCGCCTGGGCGCAAAAAATCGTGCCCGGTATTAAAGTCGACAAGGGCAAAATCCCTCTCGCCCTGTCACCGGGCGACCTGATCACTCAAGGACTAGATGGCCTGGCGGAACGCCTGCGTCTGTATAAAGCCCAGGGTGCCCGCTTCGCCAAGTGGCGTGAAGTCTATGCCATCGATAAAAATGTGCCCAGTCGCAATGGCATAGCCGCGAATGCCGAAATGCTCGCCCGCTATGCCGCCGTGTGTCAGGCGGAGGGGCTGGTGCCCATTGTTGAACCGGAGGTGTTGATGGATGGCAGCCACGATATCGAGCGCCATGGCGAGGTCACTGAGGCTGTACAACAGGCCGTATTTGAAGCGCTGGCTCGCCATCATGTCGTGCTTGAGCTGATGATACTGAAACCCAATATGGTGCTGCCCGGCAAAGATTGCCGACGCGCTGAACCCGACGAAGTCGCCAGTGCAACGCTCAAAGTATTAAAGCGCTGTGTACCGGCGGCGGTGCCCAGTATTAATTTCCTCTCTGGGGGTCAAGAACCCATCGAGGCCACCGCTAATTTAAATGCCCTTAACCAGCAAGCACCCCATGCGCCCTGGCAGCTGACAATCTCCTACGGCCGCGCCCTGCAACAACCCGCTCTGCAGGCATGGCAAGGCAAGGCTGAAAATATCCTAGCTGCCCAGCAGGCCCTGCTCAAGCGTGCGCGTTTAAATCATCTGGCCATGCTCGGTGAGTATCGGCCAGGCATGGAAAACGATTGAATCCCTTATTCAAAAACCAAGTGCGCTGCTGAGTAGCCCAGTGGCTGAACAATAAATAATGCGCGAACAGTGGACGCGTAGCGGCTTTCTACTAGCGGGGGTTGGTTCGGCCGCAGGGCTGGGTAATATCTGGCGCTTTTCCTATGTCGCCGGTGAAAACGGCGGCGCTGCCTTTTTAATTATTTATCTACTGGCGGTAATGTTGATTGGTCTGCCTTTGGTTATCGCCGAATTAGCCATCGGCAGCAAGGGCCGGGACGATGCCGTTGCCACACTGCGCCATGAAGCACCGACTGGACACTGGTATATCGCCGGGGGGCTCAGTGTTATTGGGGCTTTTTTCATTCTCGGTTTTTACAGTGTCATTGCCGGCTGGGCCTTAAAATATTTTATTGGCGCAGCCGATGGCAGCTTGTGGGCACCGCAACAACTAAATGCTTACGGCGCTTATTTTGAAGGATTCATTGCCAGACCCTTCGAGCCGCTAGGCTGGCAACTACTGATGATCGCACTCACTACCGCAGTCGTCGCTGGCGGTATTCGCCACGGTATTGAAGCGGCTAATCGTTTGTTAATGCCCCTGCTCTGCCTGATTGTAATCGGCCTCGCCGTTTATTCCCTCAGCCTTGATGGTGCTGAAAAAGGTCTCGACTTTCTTTTCTCACCCGACTGGTCGGCATTTACTCGCCCCTCTGTTTATATCGCAGCCATCGGCCAGGCCTTCTTTTCATTGGGTATTGGCATGGCGATTTTTCTCACCTACGGCAGTTACCTCGACCCAAAACAGTCCATTACAAAGTCGGCGAGTATTATTGTGCTCGGCGATAGTTTACTCGCGATTACCGCAGGCCTGGCTATTTTCCCGGCAGTGTTTGCCTTTGGTATCGACCCGGCACAGGGGCCGGAACTGGCCTTTATTACCCTACCCGGTCTGTTTAGCCAAATGCCCGGCGGGCGGCTACTGGGCACTTTGTTTTTTGGCTTACTGGCCGGTGCTGCGCTGACATCGATGTTTTCTATTCTCGAAGTGCCCACGGCGTATCTGGCTCGACGCCTGTCCTGCTCACGCCGCAAGGCAACACTGCTTGCAGCGGGATTATCCTTTATGGCAGGCATACCCCCGGCACTGGGTTTTGGTGTTTTTGAGCACATAACGATTGACGGACAAAACCTGCTCGACAGCTATGATGATGCTATATCCCACCTCTTATTACCTACTGATGGCATCTTGATCGCGCTGTTTACGGGTTGGGGCTGGGGTAAAAGCCGAGCACTTGAGGCAGCAGGCCTGAGTAATAATCAGCTGGGTAGCTTCTGGTTTTTCAGCCTGAAATATATTGGCCCGGTGGTGATTTTGACTATTTTTATAGTGGCTTAAAGCGTGCCTATCTATTCAGGCCCCGCTATCAAGATCCAGCTATCCAGTTCCAACTATCCAGATCCAGCCATCAAGGTCTAACTATCCAGCACCTGGCGAACCATCGCCGATAGGTCGGCGGTTCTGAAGGGTTTTTGCAGGAGTACAAGGCCTTCATCGAGTCGCCCGTGATGGAGCACAGAATTTTCAGTGTATCCCGACATGTACATGACTTTGAGTGCGGGGTTTATCGTCTGTAATTCTGCAGCCAACTCGCGACCATTGCGGCCACCGGGTAAAATCATATCCGTCAAAAGCAGATCAAAATCTGCATGCTGACGATACAGTTCAATGCCCTTTTCGACATTGTCTGCCGTCTCCACACTGTAACCCAGTACTTCCAACATATTACAGGCCAGGGTTGCCAGTGCCGGATCATCCTCAACTAACAGGATTTTTTCATTGCCTTTAGGCGCAACTTCAGTGCATTTAATTATTTTTTTATCCGCCTCATTAGCATGGGCAGGTATGAAAATATTAACCGTGGTGCCCTCGCCCAATTCGCTGTAAATCGTCAAATGTCCATTCGACTGCTTAGCAAAACCGTAGGCCATGCTCAAGCCCAGCCCCGTGCCTTTGCCCACGTCTTTGGTCGTGAAAAAGGGGTCCGTCACTCGATGTAAAATACTTGGCGCGATGCCCGTACCGGAATCAGTGACGGAAACCACTACATAATCACCGGCTGCAACCTCACCGCTACGTACTAACTTATGATGGGAATCGCAAGTCGTACTATTAGCCTCAATGGTCAGCTTGCCGCCCCCGGGCATCGCATCCCTGGCATTATTGGCCAGGTTGATAATGACATTTTCCAGTTCACCCGGGTCTACCTCACAATTGGGTATTGCTGGTACTTTAACGAGAACAAGATCGACATCCTCGCCAATAAGCCGCTGAAGCAGAGCGCAAGAATTTTCCAGGGCATCGTTAATATCAACGACCTTAGACGCCAGTGGTGTCTGCCGCGAGAAAGCGAGCAAGCGATGCGTTAGGTCAGCGCCACGTTCAGCCGCATCGAGAATGATCTGTAAATAGCGGCCGATGGCTTCCGGCTCCGTCTTTTTAGCAAGTGCCAACTCAGCATTGCCAAGGATTACCGCCAGTAAATTATTAAAGTCGTGGGCAACACCCCCGGTCAGCTTGCCAATGGCATCCATTTTCTGCGCCTGGCGCAGTCTACCTTCTGACTCCAAACGCTCACTAATATCCCGAACCAGAATCACCACCAGTGGGCCTTCGCTTGATTCAACCAGGGCGCCACTCACTTCTGCAGGTATGAGCGATCCATCAGCTTGTACATAATCACAGCGCACACAGTGAACGCCTATGCCTGTTTCGACCCCCCGTTGTAGCTCTGCCTGGCCCATAGTGCCACTCACCCATTGTCGAGAATTCTGACCTATAATTTCTGACAAGTTTGAATGGCCGCTAATGCGTACATATTCAGCATTCGCATCGACTACCGTTTCATCAGGCTTGAGCAGCGCATAACCGTCATTCGTGCTATCTATCAAAGCCCTGTAAAAAGCCTCTCTTTCGCTGAGTTGTTGTTCAGCCTCAACCCGTTCCGTCAAGTCAATATGCATTTGCACAATAGACTCGAGCTTGCCCTCGCTATCTTTCAGGGAAAAGAACATCGGTAAAATAGTATTGTCACGCCCCCCCGAAGCCACCGCCCCACTTGGGTCAATGAATTCACTAGCCCTATAAACAAAGGGCTCCAGAGCTATATCTT
Source organism: Gammaproteobacteria bacterium (assembly GCA_003646355.1). The sequence continues at coordinate 5,550 of QNFO01000013.1, read as the reverse complement.
GGCCCTTAAAAATGGCTGCCAGTTTATCTTTACCAATTAGCGCATTGGCTTGAGCATCGTTGAGAATATTAAAGTCGGGAGCGACATCATCAAGTACCACGCCCCACAATTTATCGTGGGCCTTGTTGACCCGAATAAGCTGACCACTTGGCGTATAAATTGCCGTCGAAATTGGTGAGTTGTCGAACAGTAAAGAGGCCCGTCTTTCACTGACCTCAAGTTTTTTGCGCGCCGCCTCCCGCTCCGAAACATCACGAACCAGAGCAACAATGCGTAGACCATCTGCAGTTTTTAAACCACGACTAAATAACTCGATGGGGACTTCACTGCCGTCGGGGTGGCGGTAAAGTGCGCCATCGTATTTTTTCAGTTCTTCATCCGCATGCTTAAGCATTTCATCACGAATGTAATTGCCCGGTTTTGCACCCACTACCCACTCAGCAAGATTATGACCCACTACCTGGTCGAGAGTGCTGCACCCGGTCAGTTTGAGGTAGGTGTCATTGCACTCAATAACGGCGCCCTCATCATCGACAATGACGTACCCGGCATCCGTACTTTCAATCAAGGCCCGGTATTTGTCCTCACTCTCCTGCAATGCTTTTTGACTATTATCGGCAACGTTTAAGCGACGACTAAGCTTGGCCAGAGCAGGTAAACGCAGACCTAAACCCACAAGTAGCATGATGGCGACGGCTAGTTCCAGCAATGCTGCCACCCACTGAGCACTCGAGCCAACAGGGTCTGCCCATACCCCGGTTAAAGTAATAGTCTGGCGAACAGCCATCAAGAACATGGCCAGAGCGACAACCATCCAAACCCGACGGAATTCGGAAAAACGCAATGCGTAGAGTGAAATAAAACACGCAGAAAACTGCAACACGATAGAGAGGCCGAGAATCAGCAGGTAGAGGCTAAAGGCCATCAAACTCTCCAGAAGTCATAGCAGTGCGAGATAAAACTCAAGTGATCAACGGAGCCAGCCGGCTCATAACTAGCCCCATTGACCGCCCCTTAAGTATGACTTTTAACAAAAGTGCCAATAACATTAATCGCATGTTTGCCTTCAGGCACAATCATCGACATCAAGTGCCAGACGTGCATTTGCCCATCCCAGACTTCCAGTGTGGTATCACCACCGGCTTTTTTTATCGCTTTATTGAGGCGAACGGCATCGTCGAGCAAGACTTCATTACTACCCACCTGAATCAACACCGGCGGCAGGCCACTGAGGTCGGCGAATATGGGTGAAGCCAGGGGCAGGGCTGCATCTTGCCCTGCCAGGTATAAACCGGCGAACCACGACAAGCTGTCGCGGCCGAGCATGGCATCGACCTTGTCTTTGACAATCATTGAGTCGCCCGTGAAAGTCAGGTCGGCCCAGGGGGAGATACAAACGGCGGCAGCGGGCAGCTCAATTCCCTCATCGCGCAGGGCAACTAACGTCGACATGGTCAGGCCACCACCGGCGGAGTCACCAGCGATAATAATTTTTTCCGCTTTTTCGCCATTGGCCAGCAGGCCTTTATAGGCGGCGACAGCATCCTCTACAGCACCCGGGAAAATCGTTTCTGGCGCCAGGCGATAATCGACAATAAAGGCTCGAGCCTGGGCAGCGTCGGCAATAGCACCGACCATATCCCGATGACTGGCCGGGGAACCGAGGACAAAAGCACCGCCGTGTAAATATAAAATCACATTGTCGGCACTGCCCAGCGTGGCCTGCTGCCACTCACCGGAGACACCGCCAACCACATCGTACTTGCCCAGTGGGCGACGTGAGGTCATACCCGACATTTTGTCGAGAAACTCCCGCTCTTTCGCCGGGTCACCACTTTTACCCAGTTTTTTCTTCATTGTCATTCGCATGATGGGGGCCAGTATCTGACTGCGTAAACTCGCCATTGTTTATCTCCTTTTGATTGTTTATTTGACTTGTATTACAAGCGATTATTTTGTCGATGCCAGTGTGCTACAAAGGCCCCATTGTCGCAATGGTGCAGCCTTTATCCCAGACCGAACCCGCTGTATCCCTAAAGAAAAAACGCTAATTCGACATCGTCCGGCCACCGTCAATAATCAGTGTTTGCCCATTCATAAAAGCACCCGCTGCTGATGCAAGAAATACGGTAGCCCCAGCAATTTCATTGGGCTCGCCTATTCTGCTCAAGGGGCAATTAGCAGTCGCCTTTTTCAAGTATTCAGGGTTGTCCCACAGGGCTTTGGCAAAATCGGTTTTAATCAGCCCCGGCGCAATGGCATTGGCGCGAATATTATCGGCCCCAAATTCAGCGCCAATGTTTCTCGCCAAGGCCATATCGGCTGCCTTTGATAAACCGTAAGAACCCAGCGTAGTGTGACCAACGACGCCACCAATGGATGAGATAATAATAATCACCCCGTCTTTACGGGCCTGCATTTGCGGAATCACCATCGAACTCAGCCAGTGGTTCGACTTAATATTGTTATCCATAATTTTATCGAACTGCTCGTCGTTAATACCGAGCATGGAGCCGTAGTAGGGATTGGCTGCGGCATTGCAAACTAGAATATCAATCTTGCCGAAGGCCTCTTCAGTTTTGGCCACCAGGTTTTCAAGATCGGCTTTGTGGGAAATATTGGCCGGGATACCGATGGCCTCGCCAGCCTGATCGGCAACCAGGGCATTAATCTCGGTAGTGACTTTTTCACAGGCATCGGCCTTGCGACTCGACACCACAACGCGAGCACCGTGCAGGGCCATTTGCTCGGCAATCGCCCTGCCAATGCCTTTAGTGGAGCCGGTAATAACGGCGACTTTTCCGGTGAGATCAAAAAGATTCATAGACGTGTCCTTAAAGCTGGGTAAATTGTGGTTGTTTAATAGTCATCAGCTTAGCCTCAATTAAGGCTTTATCATAAGCCTTAAAACAACTCAGTGTGCTTTAAAGGCCCATCATTTGTCTTCGTTTAAGCGCTCAATTATGCTGCACCTCAATAACAGTTTATATAAAGGCGTAGAACAAACATGGCCATCGATTTTCAGCTACTCGACAAAAAACTCACCGCCCCCGGTTCGCCCTTTGAAATTGAAGAGGTGGAGATTCGCGGCACCACCACTGCAGTGTGGAAGAATGCCTTCCCTCACTTGCGGGCGATTGTCGAACACAGTCGGCAATTTGCCGAGCGCGACTATCTAATTTATGAAGCGCAACGGCTGAGCTATGAACAGCACTATCAGCAGGTGGTGACTCTGGGCCACGCGCTAATCGAACAGTACGGCATTAAAAAAGGTGATCGCGTTGCCCTTGCCATGCGCAACTACCCTGAATGGCCAGCCATCTTTTGGGCCGTAACGTCTATCGGCGCGGTCATTGTGCCACTCAACGCCTGGTGGACGGGGGCAGAGCTGGAGTACGCGCTGGAGCACAGCGGTGCGCGACTGGTCTTTACCGACCTGCAACGGGCCGAAATGCTGGCTGATACGCGTAGCCGCATCCCGACACTTGAGCACATCGTTAAAGTCAGAAGTGACGATACCCCCCTCGCCAATGTGGAAGAATTCAGCACACTGATGGCTGCACTCAATAGCGGCCAAACTCTGCCCGATATCGCCATTGAGCCAGATGATGACGCCAGCATCTACTACACCTCTGGCACCACCGGCAAGCCCAAGGGTGCCGTCAACACCCACCGCAATATTTGCAGTAATCAACTCAGTGGCGTCTATCTGCGCGTGCGTACCGAATACCGCTACGGCCGTGAGCCGGTGCAACCTACGGAGCAAATGGGTCAACTCATCAGCGCGCCACTGTTCCACGTCACCGGCTCATTGGCGATGCTCTGTGGCAGTACGATAATGGGCAGCAAGATTGTCTTTATGTATAAGTGGGATGCTGACGACGCCATTCGTTTAATTGAAAAAGAAAAGCTCAATGCTTTCGGCGGCGTGCCATCAATGCCTCTGCAAGTGCTGGAATCGCCCATCCTCACCGACCACGACACCTCAACCATTCGCACCATTCTATTCGGCGGTGCCCCACCCGCGCCAGAGCTAGCGGCGCGTGTTAAAGCGGCCTTCCCCAACGCCAGCGCCAGTAACGGTTACGGGCTGACAGAAACCAGCGCCTTGAGCACGGTGAATGTTGCCGAAGATTATATTGCCCGACCCGAGAGTGTCGGCCTGGCGGCACCCATCTGCAGCATTAAAATCATCACTAGCGACGGCCTTGACTGTGGCGCTGGCGAAGTCGGTGAAATCTGCGTCAAAGGTCCCCAGGTGATTAAGGGCTACTGGAATAACCCCGAAGCCACCGCCAAAACTATTATCGACAACTGGCTGCACACCGGTGATCTCGGCTATATCGATGAAGAAGGCTTTTTATATGTGGTCGATCGCATTAAAGATATGTTGCTACGCGGCGGCGAGAATATTTACTGTATTGAAGTGGAAAGCGCCCTGTTCAACCACCCCGATGTCATCGACGCCGCCGTGGTTGGCATACCCCACAAGATACTCGGTGAGGAAGTCGGTGCCGTGGTGCAACTGCGCTCAAACGCCAGCTTCAAGCCGGAAGACTTACAGGCTCACGTCGCCAGCCAAATCGCCGCCTTTAAAGTGCCAGTGCGCATTGAGCAGCACCACGAACCCCTGCCCCGCAATGCCAACGGCAAAATCATGAAGCCTGCGGTAAAAGACTTAATGGGCATCGGCAAAACCTAAAAACAGCCGCCCTTAATAAAGCAGCCACGTGGCAGGTAGTCGCCCTACTGCCCCACTTGATCAGCCTGTATACGACGCTGACTGAAGATACGACAACGTTCTGCGGGTACAAAAAGCTCACGCATTAAATAGGCTTTAAAGTCGTCAGCGTAGGGCTGTTCGGCAACGGCCTTTTCCATACACAGCAACCAGGCATCTCTTTCTGGTTCGGCGATATCAATGTGTTCGTGAGCCCGAGGAATCATAATCGGGCCGTATTTTTTGGCAAATAACTTTTCACCACCGAGCCAACCACAGAGAAAGCGATACAACTTATCTCGCGTAACCTCAAGATCCTCCGGGTGCATGGCCCGAATTGTCTCTGCTTCCGGCACACTGTCCATATATTCGTAAAAACGATCCACCAAATGTTTTATCCCCGCCTGACCACCTGCGGCCTGGAACGAGGCATCGCCATCACCGTAAACTGCTGCCATTGAATCTCACCTTCTCCAATTTTCGTTAAAACCAACTTCCATCGCTCTGCCGTAAAAACCGTAGGGCTAATAAGCTGGTATTTTGCAGCACTTTAGGCTACAAATGATCCGCAAATTATAAGAGTAAAAACGCTACTTTCAACGCAACGATGTACAGATAAAGCATATTCATTGATCTGAGCCAGTAGAAAAGCATCCCGGTTCAAACATATAAGGGCATATTCCATGACAAGAAAGCACGTTCTCGACGGCCTCAAAGTTCTCGACTTCTCCCACTTTGTGGCCGGCCCACACTGCACTCGCCTGATGGCCGAAGCCGGTGCCGAGGTGATAAAAGTTGAAGCCCAAATGGGCGATGCTGCCCGTCATTTG
>QNFO01000012.1 GCA_003646355.1 Gammaproteobacteria bacterium | reverse complement strand
TGAATCAAAGCGCAGAGCACGACTATGATGCAGTCGTTGTTGGTGCCGGTATAGCCGGTTTGTACGCAATGTATAAGTTGCGCGAGATGGGCTTACGCGTGCGCGGCATCGAAGCGGCCCCGGCAGTGGGTGGCACCTGGTACTGGAATTGCTACCCCGGTGCGCGCGTCGATTCACAATCCTATATCTACCAATACTGGTTCTCCGACGAGCTGATTCAGGAGTGGGATTGGGCCGAGCGCTTTCCGCCCCAGGCAGAGGTTGAGCGCTACCTGAACTTCGTCGCCGATAAATTCGAGCTGCGCAAAGACTATGCTTTCGAAACCCGCGTCACCTCCGCCGACTGGGACAGTGACGCTCAAAGCTGGCGTGTCGGCACCGATCAGGGCGAGACCCTGAATGCACGTTATTTCGTCAGCTGTGTCGGCATGTTGTCCGAGCCAAAAGCGCCTGACTTTCCCGGCAAAGATAGTTTTCAGGGCACTATCGCCCATACCGCACGCTACCCCCGTGAAGGCCTCGATTTAAAAGGCAAGCGCGTGGGCGTTATCGGTTGCGGTGCCACTGGCATTCAGCTGATTCAAACCATTGCCAGCGAAGTCGAGCACCTGAGCGTTTTCCAGCGCACCGCCTCCTACGGTGTGGCAATGCGTAACGACCAGTTTGACGATGCCGATCGAGAGCACTGGCGCTCGAAAGCCGCCGAGTTGCAGGAAAAGGTCTACAACAGCTTCGTCGGTTTTGACTACGATTTCGAACACGGCTCCTGGTACGACCAAACACCCGAGCAGCGCCTGCAGGTGCTCGAAGAAAAATGGCAAGAGGGCTCGCTAAGTATGTGGGTCGGGACTTACCCCGAGATGTTTACCGACCAAGCCGTGAATGACGAGATTTCTGAGTTCGTGCGCAAGAAAATTCGTGCGCGCATTACAGATCCCGCCATTGCCGATCTTGTTACTCCGCAGACCCACGGTTTTGGCACCTATCGCGTGCCGCTGGAGAACGGTTACTACGATGTTTATAACCGTGACAATGTCGAGCTGGTCGATGTCAGAAGTGCTCCTATCGAGTGTATTACTGCAACGGGTATTAAAACTACTGAGGGTGAATACCCGCTAGATGTCATCATTATGGCCACCGGCTTTAATGCCGGCACCGGCTCCCTGGCGCGTATGAATATTCACGGCCGCGATGGCCTGTCGTTGACCGAGGAGTGGAATAAAGATATCCGCACCACCTTGGGTCTGCAGGTACACGGTTTTCCCAACCTGTTTACCGTCGCCGGGCCTCTCGCGCCATCGGCCGCCTTCTGCAATATGACCACCTGCCTGCAACAGCAAGTGGACTGGGTGACCGACTGTATCGCCCACTTAGAGAAGGAGCAGCTTAAATCCATTGAGCCGACACTGGCGACACAGGATGAGTGGGTGGCCCATCACGACGAAGTGGCCAATGGCACTTTATTCGTGGCGACCCAATCCTGGTACACCGGTGCCAATATCGAAGGCAAGCCGAGCCGCTTGATCTCCTACATCGGCGGCGTCAACGAATACCACCGCAAGTGTGAAGAAGTGCAAGAGAGCGGTTACGCGGGCTTTATTAAGGTCTGAGTGAGTGACAATAGCTCTGCTGGTTATTTACGGCAGAGCTATTTTAAGCGTCGGCGTTGCCATGCTCTGGGGATAAACAATGATGGAAGGTTGCTGCATATAACATTTACTTTGCGTTCTGTTAATGCGTTGATCCGTGTAATTTCAGCGCGTGATATGCACCGTAAAGAGAGGGCTATTTATGAAAAAAATGAAAGCGACACCTAAGTTTAAAACTGAAGCTGACGAAAGAGCTTTTTGGGAGAAGCATGATTCCAGCGACTATATTGACTGGGATCAGGCGCAATCAGTTTCACTACCCAATTTAAAACTTTCAACGAAAACTATTTCACTCAGGCTCCCCGAAGGTTTATTGGATAGCATTAAAATCGAAGCCAATAAGCGAGATATGCCCTACCAATCCCTCATAAAGTCCTGGCTCGCCGATGATGTCAAACAGAGTCGTAATATTTGATGGGGTAGGGCTTAAGGAAAGACGACCCCTTTCTTCCTTTTAGACTTAACGCGGTTCTTCTGTTTTTGATTGAGCTTCTTTTTGCTCTAGCCAATTGTTAGCGGTTAGATGTATTTCTCCCACTTGGCCGTGAATCTGAGAGGAAGAAAAATGATACATTTGCTGTACTTTATTTCCATGTATGGTTTTTGAAAATGGTTTTTCTTCGGTTTTTTCTAGGCTCAGCCATGTAAAGATATTGTATTTTTTCTTTAAGTGCATCATGTCATTTAAAACACCGACAGGTATATAAAATAATTTGTTGCCGCCTCCAGTGATCAGGTTGTCAATGTATTTTAAATGAGGTAGAGAAGTTAAGTTGTAGAATAAGTTTCTGTTTTCAGATTTATTTCCAATTGTTGGGATGTCTAGGAGTTCCAAAAAGCACACTTTGTCAGAATATGATGCATTGAATCCTATTTTGCTAAAATTTCTATGATACGGGACGCCGTCTTTGCTCCTGTTAAATGGGTACTCTTCTAGTAGGAAAGGGTGGTGGCGACCATGTTTTTTCCAGAAAGAAACGCCGTCTTCTTGATATTCTAAAATATAGTTGAAAAAAGGGTCGTCAGATATTTTTCGAGAATAGTTTGCGTCTGAACTTAAAAAGATAATACTCGCTTTTTCAGGAGATTGGCCTTGATATGGCTTTGAGTTAAAAAGATCAATAAGTTCAATGGAGTCGTGTTTTTTAAAGCTCATGTTTATGCCGTTTGATTTTTTCGTAGTTAAAATTTAATGAGTTTTTCTATTTCTCGCAATTAACGTTTATGGTATTGCAGTAAAGGAACTATAACGAAGAACGATATGAGGATGAATAGCGGTATCATCACCATGTACATATACACCCATGTTGAGAGTAGAGCTGTAACGCCTAAAACTGAGGGTATCCACTGGTGTCTTTCGGGGAAAAATAAATACGTAAGCATCCATATAATGTAGTTGGCTACAATCACCAAGAGCCAAAAACCATAAGGATTCGTAAGCAAATCTTTGCCAATATTTAAGCTTGTTTCCAACATATTATGCGAGTTTCTATGTTTAGAATTAAAGGAGACGCCCTTGCTTGTTTAGATGGGGCGCCATACCCACCACCCGCTTATCAACAAGCGGTGGGTCTCCTGCTACTAACGAACCTTAACGCGCCGCAGGAATAGTCTTGCCCACCGGCTCACCATCAATAATCTGATCACAATATTCAGATAATCCGTAACCGACCTTATCTTTATAACGATACTCCGTCATGGCTTCGGTAATACGGGTGTGCAGCCATTCGCCGCTGTCGAGCTGACGGCGGTTGCGCACGGGTACGAGGGTGATGACTTCGCCGGTAATTTCATATTCACCCTTTTCGGTTTTCGCCCAGATGCGCATGCTGGTTTGGTTGAAGTCGTCGTCCCATTCGGAGTCGACGGTGCATTCGGTAATCAGTTCGTATTCGCCGTTATTTAAAATCATGCCGCCGCAGTCGAGTTGGCCATCTGCGGTGCCGGTGGTCATGATCATGGCGCCGAAGGTTTCGTCAAAGCTGATGGGCAACCAGCGGTACCAGTAAATGTTCTGCCAGTAGCGTGGCCCCCAGGAGTGGTCGCGCAGGCCGTAGCCGGAGATGGTCCAGGTATCGTCGCCGACGGTGATGGTGCCTTCGGCTTTGACGTGTTGCTCGAAGTGGGCGCGGGCGAGGGCGTGTTCCATATCGAGTTCGATCGGTGAGCCGTCGTCTTTTAAATGCTCGCCGCCATAAATAGGGGAGATGCCGGTGTAGTCGAGTTTAATCGAGCAGGGCTTTTTGGGGTTTTCTTTAAAGGCTTTACTGGGGTTGAGCAGGGCCTGTGGGTCGGCCATTACCAGTATGTCGCCGTCATAACTGACGTGAAGTTTTTTGTAGGGCTCGATAATGTCAAAGCGTGCGCCGCCTGCTTCAAAGGCATCATTGGTGGTGATGCTGGCTTTTTGAAACATAAAGCCAGCCGTGCCATCGGGGAAGTAAAGGCAGATGGAGACTTCGGCATAGCCTTCGTTGACGCGGTTGCCGATGCGAAACCAGCCACCGATTTTTTGTTCGCCATCGTAAATATTGTAGTAGGCGCTTTCGTTAAAGTTGATAACGGCTTCGGGTTCGTGGGTGTATTCGTCTTTGGGTTCCATCCTGACATTGTCTTCAGGCTTGGTGATAAAGGCGTGCTTGGCCATTTTTATTGTCTCCAGTTTTTGTAGTATTTATAGGTGGTGCAATTGAATAATTTGTCTGCCTGAGTATGCGTGATGCGTCACTGGTGGGCAAATAGCTGGCTTAGCCCATCGCACAGCGGAACTCCATGATGGCGTCATCGACTTTGCCAAACTTTAAATTTCTTATATCGAGTATGGCGTAATTTTTATGGGCTCAGTATACAGGGCGATTGTTTATAGACAGTAAAGTGGAGCGGGTAGAAAAAAGGACGACCAAAGGGCCGCCCTTTTTTTGGTCTTACATTTTATGTCTTAGCTTGCCGCTTGCCGCTTTCAGTTTTCCGCTTTTAGTTTTCTAAAAACAGCACGAATTAAATCATCGGCACCGGGGTAGGGCAGTGCGCCTGTCATATCGCTGATCTCGCCCCAATGTTCGCCGATTTGTTCCGCACTGGGCACTTCATCACCTTTGAAAATATAGCCGGGGGCTTCAGTGATTTGCACCTTGCTGTAATAGCCCATGCCGGCTTCGATAATTTCTCCGGCCAATGTGCTCTCTTCCGAACACAGCCAGCCCATTAATGCGGTGACGTATTCGGGTTTCATTTTTGGCGCGAGTTTTGGCGACATAACTTCTTCTGTCATACGCGTTAAAGCCATAGGCGCGACGCAATTAACCAGTATGTTTTTTGAGGTGCCTTCCTGTTTTAAAGCATTCATAAAACCCACTAAAGCGATTTTTGCGCTGGAATAATTGGTGTGGCCGTGGGTGCCGAATAAGCCCGCTGCCGAAGTGGTGTGTACGATTCGCCCATAGCGTTGCTCAAGCATGATCGGCCAGGCAGCTTTGGTGCAATAAACGGCACCCATTAAATGCACGTCCATTAAAGCGGTAAAATCTTTCAGATCCATTTTACGGAAACTTTTATCGCGCACGTTACCGGCATTGTTGATGAGTATGTCGATGCCACCAAAGTTATCGACGGCGGCTTTAATAATATTGGCGCCGCCTTCTTCGGTTGCCACACTGTCGTAATTGGCGACGGCGATACCACCGGCGTCGGTGATTTCTTTTACCACTTCGTCAGCGGCTTTAGCGGAACCACCAGTACCCGCGACTGAGCCGCCGAGGTCGTTAACGACGACTTTGGCACCGTGTGCGGCAAAATATTTGGCGTGGCTGCGGCCCAGGCCTGCACCTGCGCCGGTAACGACGGCGACTTTTCCTGCGAATGAAATGCTCATTGTTGATTCCTGTTTTTTAGTAGTGGTAAGTGTTTAATACAAAGTGAATAAATTGTGGTTGTAATTTTAGCACCGCTAGTGCGTGTTCGGTCACTGTTTGTTGACGGGGCAAAAAAAGAGGGAGAGCCATGTGGCCCTCCCTCTGCAGTGATACCTGCGTTGTCAGTTGCGTTTACAGTTTGTAGACGCGAGTTGCGGTACCGGAGAACATAGCGTTCTTTTCGTTCTCAGAAAAATCTTTAACGATTTTCTTCATGGCATTCCAGTACACCTGATAGGACAGCTCGAGCTTGTCGACCGGGAAGTTACTTTCAAACATGCAGCGCTCGGGGGTGAAGCACTCAATTACATGTAAGTAGTATTTGGCCTGAGCGGCAACCACTTCGTCAGAACTTGGTGGCATGGCGCGACCGGCCCAGCCCATGCCGTTGTCGGGCATAGAAAAGCCGCCGAGTTTGGCGATGGTGTTGGGGCAGGCGGCGATTTCGGCGATGCCTTTTTTCCACTCTTCAAAAACTTCATCGCGCTTGGCGGCATAAATGCCGGTGCCAACGGGGGTGCCGATATGGTCGAGCACCATGGTGGTTTCGGGCACGGTGCGAGCCAGTTCGGCAAACTCAGGGTTTTGATAGTGGTAGTGCCACGACTCGTAGCTGTGGCCCATTTTGCCGAGTATTTTCATACCTTTAATAAAGTCGGGGTCTTTGTGTATATCTTTCGGGCTGGCGGCTTCTAGCAGCAGGCCTTCGCCGGGTCGTGCGTTGGCCAGGGCCTGGCGAATACCACGGAAGCGGCCTTTACTGACTTCGCGGTGGCGATTGACCAGGTCTTCAACGCCGTCGCCTTGGCGAAGATCGAAGGTAGTAACCAGTGCGGCAATTTCCGCCTGGCCAGTGGTGTCGGCTGCAGTGCGATCGGCAAGCCCGGTGATGTATTCGACTTCACCCAATGAGCGCAGGTGCTCGGGGCCGTCGGTGTAATAGTTGGAGTGGCACTCCATAAACACGCTTTTAACCAGATTGTGGCCGCTGCCGGTGTCTGCCAAAAAGTCATCCAGCGAATAGGGGATTAAACCCGCTTCAGACCACAGGTGGTGGTGGGTGTCGATAATGGCGCGCTCGGGATCAAAAATATCTTCCTGAACTTTGGCTAGCCACTCGGGCTGGAGGGTCAGGGGGTTGGCAATTTGTAGGCCTTCATATTTGCTGTCAGACATGCTCTCGACTCCTTTTTATTAGAAAAAAACGGCTGTAGTGTTGCTGTTTATAATTGCCCATAGATTCGCAGCCTTCGCGGTAAATGTAAACCGTAAACAGCACCAGCTGATCTCGATCTATTGCTTAACAGACGTCCAAGCCCTAAAATTCCGGCCAACCATTAGTATTTGCATTCCCCATCTCGGCCCTTATTCAGACGCGTAACAGTGATGAATAATTACTGTTTTGCATCACATTCAGGCGGGTGACAGGGGATAAACGAGATTGATTAAATGAAAGTTGCCTGTCAGAAATGGCTCAGTTATGTGGCTGGGCCTACGAGTCGTGTTGTGTTATCGGTAGTGGAAAAGGCCCCTTTAAAGGTGATGAGTACATTGGCGTTGGCCGCGTCCTGCGCACTGGCGGGTGTGGCTTTTGCACAGGATGACTTTGCCGCTTTTGACCGTTCTATGGCTACCTTTGACCCCGGCGGAAAATATTTAACCAAGCCCATTGAACGGGCACTACCGGGCTTGAGCATCAATGGCACTATTACGCACTGGTCCGACTATCTGGTGCACGACGATGAAGATATCGGTTTTCGCGATCGTGATTATCGCGGTCTGCAAATGCAAACGCTTGTTGAAATTGGCGCTTCTTATCGCTTCTCACCCAATCTTGAGCTAACCAGTATCAATCACTTAATGTATGACTCGGTTTACGATGTCGATGGTGGTGATGGCCTTTATGCCAAGCGTGTTGATGATAGTTATTACAAATACAATACCTTCGACCGCATCGCCCGTGAGTTGTACGTGTCTTACCGCACCTCAAAACTCGATGTGGTGCTGGGCAAGCAGCAAATTGCCTGGGGCAAGATGGACGGGCAATTTATCGACGCAATTAACTCGATGGATTTCCGAGAGTCGGTACAACTAGAAGCCGCTGACTATGAGGTGCGTCGCTTGCCGATGTGGATGGCGAACCTGACCTATTTTTTTGATGATGTTTCCTTAAATGTACTTTGGATACCCGATTTTGAGGCCAACGTTAATCCGGCTTATGGGTCGGCCTGGCAATCTCCACTACTCCCACCCGGGGATGAAAATGCGCGAAATAATGATGCCCTATTGAATAACCGCAGCAATGCGGCGGGTGACAGAGTGTTACAGACTAAGCGTCCCGACTGGAAGCATCCTAGTGATCATCAAATAGCGGCACGGCTTGATATTGCCAGCGGGGCTCTCACCTGGGGGCTGGTGTACTACTACGCCTGGGAGCGTGATGCTTCACCGTTTGTTACGGGACGTTTTACTGATGGCAGTGGTGACCTTTTAATTATCACGCCCGAGCACGAACGCCTCCATCATTTTGGTGCGACATCGGATTATGCCTGGGTGGCAAAAAATGTACCTTTGATTGGCACCTTGCCAATGGTTTTTCGTGCCGAAGCCCTATACACCAAAGATGCTAATTTCGTGGACTATCGTAACCTTGCAGCTGTGCGGAGTGGCGGCAGTGGCAATGGTATTAGTGAGCACGACACGCTGCGAGCAGCGCTGGCTTTTGAGTTTGCCTTCCCCTCTAAAATATCGGTGATTTTCCAACCCTCCTTTTATTACACCTTTGACTGGCATGAAGGTTTGGGGGTTGGCTATGGTGGTGCTATTGGCGATGAATGGAATTTTGCCCCGGTGTTTTTTATCTCCCGCCCGGTACAACGGACCCGTGACCGCTTAATGCTAAGCGCGACGATAACGCCTTATTTAAGCGGCTCAAATAAAGATTACCAAGGCACGAAAACCAAATTGATGGCGAGTTATGAGATATCCCCCTTTATCAATGGCAGTTTGATTTATACCGATTACCATGGCGGTGATGACGATGGTTTATTCGGCCAGTTTCACCAGTACGACAATATTGGTGTAGAGCTGCAGTATGAATTCTAATTGCTCGATAATATTTATTCGTGCGCTATCGGCCGGTGCTTTATTTGGCCTGTTGCTTGTTTCTGGCCTTGCCAGTGGTGAGGCTGAAAGCCCTGGCGCACAAAGCTGGCGCACCCTCGATCAATTAACGCCCTGGGAGAGAGAGCGGGTTGACCTCCGTACCAATACCCCGCGCGATAAAAAAGTCCCTTATCTACCCGCCGAGCCCTTCCCGTTTACAGCGCCGTATACGGCAGAGGAGATGGGTTTTAGGGCGATGACATTTACTCACACGGCGCGCTGGTCTCATGTTATGGCCGATGCTTTTGGCACGATTACCAAAGAGGGCTATTTAACCCAGGGTGTGACCGTGGCGATGATCGATCAAATGGATTCACCCAACGCCGCGAGTCAAATTGCAAAAAAACCTGGCGAAGCTTATTCCCGGCATATGTACTACTACACCTACCCACCGAAAAGTGATGGAGTACAGGAAATGTGGGTGTTGCGGCGCACCGGTTTAGAGTCGCCAGCCAAGTTAGATTACTTTGCGTATACACCGTCTTTACGTCGAGTTAGGCGGCAACCGCCACCGCGCCGGGAAACCCCCTTTCCCGGCGTTGCGCAATCGTTTGACGATATTCTGGGCCTGGAAGCCTGGGAGTTTGACTGGCGCTTAATTGGTGCAGATGTACTACACGAGACCGTTCGCTTTCCCACGAATAGAAAAACAATCACGTTGGCGGAACCTAATGGTCGTTTCTATGATGTCGCCACAGACTCAATTAAGTTGATGCAGGAGCGTTACCCCTTCTATAAAAAGGATGACGGCGTCAATTGCTTTGTTGTGGTTGGCACGCCCAAACAAGACTGGTTGCCTGACTTTAAGGTCTCGAAGGTTATTTACTGGCTTGATCAATATTATTTTTACCCTTTGCGTATCGAACGCTTCGATGAAGAGGGTAAGTTAAAAATGATCGAGGTGCGTATTGCCCAGCAGGAAAATAAAGCGCTGCCTAATGGTGAAGGTTTTGCCAGTAACCTGGTTGTTTATTTTGATGCGGAGCTCGATTTAATTAGCTACAGCTTGCACGACGCGCACTTAATGCAGGAATGGGCAGAAGAAGATTTAGCGGCTTTTACGCCCGACTTTATGCGTCGGCGCTGGTTGAAATATCCCCAGCAAAGCCAATCGATGGTTAACTCACCGGAAGAATATTATTTACGCCCCTCCCTATTTCCCGAGCGTTTTCCCAGTGAGCGTTCAATGACGGTTAGTCCTGTTATAGCCGCGCGTATTGCGGCGCAGAATAAAGCGGGTCATCTTGTATTTGGTAGTGTTGAAAAAAAGGATAATTCAGAAGCACCCTAAGTTAAGTTTAAGCGTTATATAAGCCTGTTGAGCTTGTGAGTGAATCCTTTAAAACAGCTTGGATCGACCCCGTCGGAAAGCCTTTTCAGCTTGACCTGGGCGGTAGTAAGAGGTCTATACTGAGCCGAGTTTAATCATAAATACTAGGGGTGTAATTGATGGCTGACTTTCCCCCAGAACTAGAACTTCTTGTAGATCAGTTCGATACTGCTGTGGGTGCGCATCTGGATTTAATGCGGCGGGTATTACGTTGCGCTGTGCTTCGCGTTTCCCCCGGTGACGATGTACTGTCTCCTCAAGCACATACTCTGTGCAGCTTTGGCTCTTGGTTTGGTGATAATAAAGTACATTTTGCAGATCGTAATTTTCAGGCTATCGACAGGATAGAAAGCGTACACCAAGCCATGCACGATGCCATTCGCTCTATGTGTAGCGATGTATTGGCGAATAAGCCAGGGCAGAGCGACTACCTTGATGCCTTCGAGCAGGCACAGTCCGAGCTGATTGAGCGTCTGGCTGATTTTAAAACCCAGCTGCTAGCCACGTCAGTACGACAGGACCCTTTAACGGGTTTGCCCCTGCGCTACAGTCTGGAAGATGATTTTACCCAAGCACTGAAAACCTGCGATCGTAATAAAATGTTGCTCTATGTGGTAATGATTGATGTCGATCACTTCAAAGCCGTTAATGACAACTACGGTCATCCCGTCGGTGATGTGGCATTGCGCCATCTTGCCGATA
This sequence comes from Gammaproteobacteria bacterium, assembly GCA_003646355.1. Next base: position 709 of record QNFO01000012.1, on the reverse strand, counting down.
CGCTGAAAACCATGGTGCGTAGTAATGAGCATCTCTACCGCTACGGGGGGGAAGAATTCCTCCTGCTGATGCAAGCTGAAAGCCATGAGTCGATGAAAATACCCGCACAGCGTTTACTGGAAGTAGTGCGCAATATGCGAGTACCCATCCCCGATGGTGAGCCCCTGGCTTTGACGGTTACCCTGGGTCTTGCGCGGGTGAAGAAGGGTGAAACAATAGAGCAAGTTGTTGAACGCGCCGACAATGCTCTCTATGCCGGTAAAGCTGCAGGGCGAGATCGCTATGTTTTTGCCGACGATTAATTAACGATGACCCCTTAAAGCAGGGCCACCTTCAAATAATCTTCTATAAATCGCCCTGCTCTAGACGGGCCTGTCACCTTTCAGTGAAACTCGGTGCAGCAAGCGCCGATAACCGTGGTAATCGTTGATGGGGTAGTGGTGGGTTGAGCGGTTATCCCACAGTACCACCATGCCCTCGCTCCAGCGCACACGGCATTGAAACTCGGGTTTGCGGGCGTGTAAATAAAGCTGATTTAACAGCGGCTCGCTTTCCTCTTCTGTGCTGTCTTCAAAGCGCAAGGTATGGGCTTCGTGGGCGAAGAGTGTTTTCTCACCCGTTTCGGGATGAGTGCGTACCACCGGGTGAAGATTGGTAAAGACATCGGGGGCCGAGTCGTCACCGTGGTCTTCTATGCGATGCTTGCGGG
>QNFO01000011.1 GCA_003646355.1 Gammaproteobacteria bacterium | reverse complement strand
GGCTTAATGGAGCTGCTTTTTGCGCGGGGCGTAACGTTGATTGCCACCTCTAATATCGTGCCTGACAAGCTTTATACGAACGGTCTGCAGCGCCAGCGTTTTTTACCGGCAATTGCCCTGGTAAAAAAACACTGCGAAGTGGTGAACGTCGACAGTGGCACGGATTACCGTCTGCGTGCTCTGGAGCAGGCTGAGCTTTATCACTCGCCGCTGGACGAACAGGCAGAGGTATCACTGCATAGCACCTTCGACAGCTTGGTACCGGCGCGGGATGAAGTGCGTGAAAATGTTGCACTGGAAGTTGAGGGTCGGGATATTCCCTGCCGCTATGTCGGTGAAGATGTGGTTTGGTTTGATTTTATGGCCCTATGCGATGGGCCGCGTAGTCAGAATGACTATATTGAGCTGGCCCGGGAGTTCCATGCGGTATTGATTAGTGATGTGCCAGCGCTGGGACGGGATAGCGAAGACCAGGCGCGCCGATTTATTAGTCTGATCGATGAGTTTTACGACCGCAACGTGAAGCTGGCAATGTCGGCAGCGGTGCCTCTCGAGGCTATCTATAGCGGCGGTAATTTGTCTTTTGAATTTCAGCGGACCCTGAGCCGGGTGCTGGAAATGCAATCTCACGACTACCTGGCGCGCCCGCATCGGCCATAAAGAGATTCTTTCTCTATTAACACGCAATATATGCTTGAATTTCCTCGCGCGCATCGGTAGAATTCGCGCTCTTTTCTGGGAGCCACCTGATTTCAGGTAACGATTCAATGAAAACATTTAGCGCCAAACCCGAAACAGTTCAGCACGATTGGTATGTCGTCGACGCCGCCGATAAAACTCTGGGTCGACTAGCGAGTGACATTGCGACGCGTCTACGCGGCAAGCACAAGCCTGAATATACCCCCCATGTTGATACTGGCGATTACATCGTCGTCGTCAATGCCGAAAAGGTCCGTGTTACGGGTAAAAAAGCCACTGACAAGATGTATTACCACCACACAGGTTTCCCCGGTGGCATCAAGTCAATTAGCTTCGAAAAGTTGGTCGACAAGGCACCGACGCGTGCACTTGAGAAAGCGGTAAAGGGCATGTTGCCCAAGGGTCCGCTCGGTCGGGCCATGTACAGCAAGTTGAAGGTTTATGCGGGTGATGCTCATCCTCACGCTGCACAACAACCTCAAGCACTGAATATTTAACGGGACGCATGACAATGGCTGAAACTTATTATGGTACAGGTCGACGTAAAACGTCGGCAGCTCGCGTGTTTATTACGAGTGGTAGCGGCAATGTTACTGTCAACAATCGTACGCTAGAGCAGTATTTTGGCCGCGAAGTGGCACGTATGATCGTACGTCAGCCCTTAGAGCTGGTTGAAGCCGTCGATAAATTTGATTTAAAAATCACCGTCAGCGGTGGTGGTAGCTTTGGTCAGGCCGGCGCTATTCGTCACGGCCTCTCACGTGCACTATTGGCTTACGACGAAACGTTGCGAGCACCTCTGCGTCAGGCGGGCTTTTTGACCCGAGATGCTAGAGCGGTGGAGCGTAAGAAAGTGGGTCTGCACAAAGCACGTAAGCGTCCACAGTTCTCGAAACGATAATTACTGTTCGTTTTGTAAAAAAGCCCGACATTATGTTGGGCTTTTTTTGTGCTAAAAAACATAGGGTTGGCGGCTTTGGCGATGGTCTCAGCTTGTAAATCCCTACGTATTTCATTACTATTACTCGCCATTTTTGCCTGTGCGTAAGCATAGAATTCATCAGCTGTAATTAATGCAGCCAATCTAGATTATTCTGCCGTTTTAAGGGGAGCTCATATGAGCAATGAGGGTGTCAATCAGGGGCGTCGTCGCTTTTTGACTGTAACTACATGCGTTGTTGGCGCAGTTGGTGCAGCAGGAGCAGCGGTACCATTTGTCGGTTCCTGGTTTCCAAGTGCGAAAGCAAAAGCGGCCGGTGCGCCGGTACGAATCAATATTAGTCGAATTGAACCGGGCCAGATGGTTGTTGAAGAGTGGCGTGGACAGCCGGTCTATATTGTTCGTCGTACCCAGGAAGCACTCGATTCCCTGGCTAAATTGACCGACAAGTTACGTGACCCCGAATCTCAAAAGTCGGATCAACCTACTTATGTTGATCCCGTTAATAGAGCCTCCAATCCTGAATATCTGATTATGGTCGGCCTCTGCACACACCTCGGGTGTGCGCCGATGTATCGCCCGGATGTTGGCGCTACTGACCTTGGTGGTGATGAATGGCTGGGTGGCTTTTTCTGCCCCTGCCACGGTTCCAAGTTTGACCTTGCGGGACGTGTTTATCAGGGCGTGCCTGCACCTCTGAACCTTAAAGTACCGCCCCACAACTATGAGAGCGAGAATGTCGTAGTGATCGGTATTGACGAAGGGAGCGCATAATGAAATTGATCCTATTTTTGTGGAACTGGTTTGATGAGCGTCTACCGGTTCAGCGTGCCTGGGACACCCATATGGGTAAGTACTACGCACCGAAGAACTTTAACTTCTGGTACTTCTTTGGCGTACTGTCTCTGCTAGTACTCGTTAACCAGTTGCTCACCGGCATTTGGTTGACTATGAGCTTTGAGCCCTCGTCCGAAGGTGCCTTTGCCTCAGTTGAGTACATCATGCGGGATGTCGATTACGGCTGGATCCTGCGCTATATGCACTCCACCGGTGCCTCGGCATTCTTTATTGTCATCTACCTGCACATGTTCCGTGGCTTGCTTTATGGCTCTTATAAAGCGCCCCGTGAATTGGTGTGGTTGTTCGGTATGGCGATTTATTTGGCGCTGATGGCCGAAGCCTTTTTGGGCTACGTACTACCCTGGGGGCAGATGTCCTACTGGGGCGCACAGGTTATCATTTCCCTGTTTGGCGCCATTCCCTACATTGGCGATGCCATTGTTGAGTGGGTGCGTGGTGATTACCTGATCTCGGGTATTACCCTCAATCGCTTCTTTGCGCTGCATGTTGTCGCTGTGCCCATCGTTCTTCTCGGTCTGGTGGTCTTGCACCTCCTTGCTTTGCATGAAGTTGGCTCGAACAACCCTGACGGTATTGAAATTAAGAAGAACAAAGATGAGAACGGTATACCTCTCGACGGTATTGCCTTCCACCCCTACTACACCGTGCACGATCTGGTGCCGATAGTGGTTTTCATCTTTATCTTCTGCTTCATTCTGTTCTTTATGCCAGAAATGGGCGGTTACTTTATTGAGCACGCAAATTTCGAGATTGCTAACCAGCTGAAAACACCTGAGCACATTGCACCAGTCTGGTATTTCACGCCTTACTATTCAATGCTGCGTGCTGTGCCCGATAAGTTTATGGGCTTCCTGGTGATGGCAGCGGCAGTGGCGATTCTCTTTGTACTGCCCTGGCTCGATCGTAGTCCGGTGAAATCAATTCGCTACAAGGGTAATGCGAGTCGTCTTGCTATCGTTCTGTTTGCGGCGGCCTTTGTCATCCTTGGCATATTGGGTATGAAATCACCGACGCCAGCTCGCACAGCTTTGGCACAGGTCTGTACCGTTATCTACTTCCTCTACTTCCTGGCTATGCCAATTTGGACCGTGCTGGAAAAAACAAAACCTGAACCACTCAGAGTCACGATGAATGGTGGTATGGGCTTCTGGCGAGCGATAGGCGTACTGTTTATTATTATTGGCCTAATTATTGTTCCACTTAAGGCTGTGGGTTCTTCCTCTTCTTTTGATTGCGGCACCATCCATTGCGATCAATTTGAGGCTGAGCCAGAAAATAAGGCGTCTCTGCAAAACGGTGCCCAGCTCTTCGTTAACTACTGCATGGGTTGCCACTCTGCGAAATATCAGCGCTGGGAGCGTGTCGCAGATGACCTGGCTATTCCCCACGGTATGATGCTGGAGAACATGATTTTCTCTGGTCAGAAGATTGGCGGCTTGATGGGTATCTCCATGGGCGAGCGTTCAGCTAAAGCCTGGTTTGGTGCCGTGCCTCCCGATCTCACCCTGGTTACCCGAGCGCGCTCATCAAAGTGGGTTTACACGTATTTGCGTAATTTTTACGCCGATAGTAGCCGCCCGGTCGGTATCAATAATAAGGTCTTTAAAGATGTGGGTATGCCTCACGCCTTGATGGAGTTACAAGGTCTACAAGGTTGTGCTCCCGGCCCCGTGCTGGCTTACAACGGTGGTATTAAAGTTGACCCGCTGACCAGTGAACCTCTGCTCGATGACCCCTGTGGTTCCTATGAGTTGCTCACTGAAGGCAGTTTGTCGCCAGAAGAGTTTGATGGTGCTATGTACGATCTGGTGAATTTCATGGCTTATATGGCCAACCCGGTAGTAACAGAGAGTAAGCGAATTGGCGTTAATGTTCTTTTGTTCCTCGCCTTTTTGTTGATCTGGGTGTTGTTGCTAAACCGTGAGTACTGGAAAGATATTCATTAATGGTTGCGCGGAATAAAGAAAGTTTTCTCTACAGTATGAGGTGGTTTTAATGGGCGTAGTTTCGAAACGTACGTCGATGACATTTTTTTCTGATCCGGCAAGTCATTATTGCCACAGAATTCGAATTGTCCTCGCAGAAAAAGGCGTAACTGTCGATATAGAAGAAGTCGATCCTAATGCTATTCCGGAGGAGTTGATTGAACTCAACCCCTATGGCTCCGTACCCACTTTGGTCGATAGGGATTTATCGCTGTACGAATCCAAAGTGATGATGGAATATCTCGATGAGCGTTTCCCCCATCCTCCGTTGTTACCGGTTTATCCTGTTGCACGCGCTTTAAGCCGTCAGTATATGCACCGGATCGAGAAGGATTGGTGTGAAAAGGTTGATGTTATTGTTGCTAACAAAGATAGCAAATCAGTAGAGCTGGCTCGCAAAGAACTGCGCGATAGCTTTCTGGGTATTGCGCCTATTTTTGCCGATAAACCTTATTTCATGTACGAAGATTTCACTCTGGTGGACTGCTGTTTAGCGCCATTATTGTGGCGCCTTGAGAGCTTGGGTATCGACATACCTAATACGCGTCAGGCCAAGCCTTTGCACGACTATATGCGACGTTTATTTGAGCGTCCCGCATTTCTGTCTAGCTTGACCGAAGCCGAACGGGATATGAACGCCTAATTTAGGCTGTTTATTACTTTCTTCAGCCCCGATCCGTAGGTAACGGTAATGGCGATGACTTCCAATAAGCCCTATTTAGTTAGGGCTTTTTATGACTGGATAATAGACAACGACTGCACCCCTCATGTGGTAGTTAATGCCATGGCTGTGGGTGTAGAAGTGCCTCAGGTTTATGTCACCGACGGTCAGGTTGTGCTCAATCTTGCGCCGCGAGCAGTGACCGCGTTTAATCTTGATAATGAGGCGATCAGCTTCAATACGCGTTTTGGCGGTGTCCCCACCAATATTCATGTGCCCATACATGCAGTTATTGGCATTTATGCGCGAGAGAATGGCGAGGGCATGGCTTTTGACTCATCGACGCCAGCGCCGACTGAGCTGCACAGTCTTGATGATGATCCCTCTGATAAGCCACCGTCCGGTCCAAAGCCATCGGGCCCAAAACCATCTGGGCCAAAACTCAGAGTTGTAAAGTAATCCGCGCTAATATTACTTAGCCGGTAAATCAGACTAACCCGATAGAGAGGAGTTGATAATGAATGATCCAATCGTGATTTGCGGATATGCACGTACGCCAATGGGCGGAATGATGGGTGCACTGGCCGACGTGCCATCCCCTGAATTGGGTGCTACTGCCATTGCCGCCGCCATAGCGCGTGCTGGCGTCAGTGCTGCTGATGTTGACGAAGCGTTGATTGGTTGTGTTTTACCCGCAGGTGTTGGTCAGTCTCCTGCACGTCAGGCGGCGCTGGGTGCAGGTCTTCCCGTTGCTACGGGAACAACCACTGTCAACAAGATGTGTGGCTCCGGTATGAAAACGGTGATGATGGCTTGTGACACATTGCTCGCAGGTCAGTCGGACGTGGTTGTTGCCGGTGGCATGGAAAATATGAGTAGTGCACCCTACATCCTGAAAAAAGCCCGTGGTGGCTACCGACTCGGTAATGGCGAATTACTCGATCACATGTACATAGACGGCCTGCAAGATGCCTACACAGGTGGCTTGATGGGTGTTTTTGCTGAAAGCTGTGCGGGTAAATATACCTTTGCTCGTGAAGATCAGGATGCCTACGCTATTGAATCGCTGCGTCGCGCCAATGCCGCTATCGATGCAGGTAAGTTCAGCCGCGAGATTGCCCCGGTTACCGTCAAGACTCGCAAGGGTGAGACGGTTATCGATACTGATGAGCAGCCCGGCAATGCGCGCCCCGATAAAATCCCCAAGCTCAAGCCAGCCTTTAAAAAAGATGGCTCGGTAACGGCAGCTAATGCGAGTTCAATTTCTGACGGTGCTGCGGCATTAGTGCTGATGCGTCAGAGTGAAGCAGAAAAGCGTGGTTTGAAGCCTATAGCGGCCATTCGTGGTTATACCCAGTTTGCTCAGGAGCCTGAGTGGTTCACCACCGCCCCCGTTGGCGCGATGAACATACTCTTCGAACGTACTGGCTGGTCAGCGTCTGATGTTGACTTGTATGAAGTGAACGAAGCCTTTGCTGTTGTTGCTATGGCGGCGATGAAAGAGCTGGATATCCCCCATGACAAAGTCAACGTTCATGGCGGTGCCTGTGCTCTGGGTCACCCACTGGGTGCTAGTGGCGCACGCATTATTGTTACCTTGCTGTCTGCGCTTGAGACCTATGGCAAAACCAAAGGTGTTGCGAGTCTCTGTATTGGTGGTGGCGAGGCAACGGCGGTTGCTGTCGAAATGCTCTAATCTGCAGTGCTATTGCTAATTAAAAAAGCCCCGCATTGTCGGGGCTTTTTTTTACTATTTTTTTGTTGAGCTCAAATTAAGTGGGGTGTTAATCGTTGGCCGTGTCTTTGTTGAGGCCGGTCCAGCGTTGAACTAGATCGGGTGCATCAATCCCCATGGCATCCAGCGTTCGCCCGACAGTCTGATTGACGATGTCTTCGATGGTTGCTGGGTGCTGGTAAAACGAAGGCACCGGGGGGGCAATAATACCGCCCATTTCTGTCACTAATGCCATGTTGCGTAAGTGTATGAGGTGGAGAGGGGTTTCCCTGGGTAGTAGCACGAGTGTTCTGCGTTCTTTGAGTGTCACCCCGGCAGCTCTGGATATCAGATTGTTGTCCAGTCCATGGGCTATAGAGCCGAGAGTGTTCATCGAGCACGGGGCGACGACCATTGAATGAATAGGGAAGGAGCCGCTAGAGATACTTGCGCCAAAATCTTTGTGGCGATGACACACATCCGCAAGTACTGAAATCGCTTTTTTGTCGAAGCCAGTTTCATGTTCTGCAGTGATAATACCTGCGGGCGACAAAATCAGGTGCGTTTCAATCTCGGGTAAGTCGGCTAGTGTCTGAAGCAGGCGAATACCGTAGATACAACCTGTGGCGCCGGTAATGGCAACAATGACGCGTTTGAGCATAACTCTTCCTATTGCTTCTAATGTTAATCACAGTGTAGCCGCATTTGCCTTTGCTGAGGATTATCGGCCGGTTTGACTGCCCAAGGGGAGGGTGATGAGATAGATGATTGGTTGGGCCTTGAAAAACATCAAGGCAATAAAAAAGGGTAAGACTTTTTAGTCTTACCCTTTTTCTGTTTTGTGCTTTTTAGCGTTTACTAAAAGCCCAAATCAGATAGCCTTCATCTACTTAAAAGTAGAATTAGATGGCTACGATGTTCTCAGCTTGAGGACCTTTCTGGCCTTGAGTTACAGTGAACTCAACTTTTTGGCCTTCGATCAAAGTTTTGAAGCCAGAACCAGAGATGGCGCTGAAGTGAGCAAAAACGTCTGGACCAGACTCTTGCTCGATAAAACCAAAACCTTTAGCTTCGTTGAACCACTTAACTGTACCGGTAGTAGTAGACATATTCATTTCCTAATCATTCGAGAGTAATTAAAGCCTTTAAATAAGGCCGTTTTGCTGGAAGTGTTGCTATTACTTATGAAAAACAGGACGAGTGTACTACTGAGGAACATCGAAATGGTGTGCATAAATATAGGACGTACTTTCAAGCTGTGGGCAGTATATACCCCTTAATAGGCGAGTCAATGGCTAAACCCCGATAAAAATAGGTTATTTAGGGATTTCTAGTCATTAGTTTTGAGCTTCAAATTTTGATTCAAGATGCGGGTTCGATGGCGTCCATTAAATGTCGATGTTTGGCTTAATGGGAGGGCGTCTTTCTCCGAAGGCGGAATAACTGCTGGAGAAGATTGCTAATCAGTTGGCCGCTGAGTTCAATGAGTAGGGCCAACAGGAAGCCGCAGCAAAGCCCGCTAATAATGGCCGACTGATTAAGTACGATGCTGTAGGTGTAGTTGCTCCAGACTTCATTTTTGATGTCAATCAGTGGCTCCAAAAGCACATGACTATAAGCGCTATAGGTATTCTTACTAAAAGCTGCCCAGGCCCGCTCCAGGTTGAGGTTCCTACTATAAATAGCGCTAATGCTAGCACCGCCGTCTTTAATGACGGGGTCGGGGTTGTTTTGGTAATGGGCGATTAGTTTTTCCAGGCTACCGTCAAAATAGCGTTGCGCGTCCTTCTCGAATTCCTTAAGGCTTAATGACGATTCAAGAAGGTGAGCCTGCAGGCTTTTACCGTATTGATCGATAAAGCCTGGCACCTGCACGCCTAAAAGTACGCCGCTGGTAAATAGTATTAATCTTAGATAATCGACAATTTTACGCATGTGTTCCCGCAGCGTGCTTGTTTTTTGCAATGCCAGAGATGATAACGGCGGGAGAAGAAATTTGGTATGGGCGGTTTTTTGGAGGGGGGGCAACAGGTTTGGAGGGAGCATCTGTTGATGGGGCTAAAACTGATGGTGCGAAATGGTGGGGCCTCCCAGACTTGAACTGGGGACCTGCCGATTATGAGTAGGTAGCGCTGGCGTTATATTACTTGCTACTGCCTTACATGTACTTATTCATTCCCTTATAAATCAGAGTCTTATATTTATATATAGTAATATGGGCTAATACGTCGTTATACTAAAAATGCGTACATGGTGCGTACATGGTGCGTACATGGTGCGTACATGGTGCTTACATGGTGCTTACATGGTTAGGCGTGTACGCAATACAGGAGCGGCCGACGACTGCGCTAACAGTCTCGACCGCGTGACCGACGTTACGTTTATAGAGAGAAACGCCGATATGACTATTCTAACTGGATCGCTCGTCCATGTGGTTAACCACAGGAGTGGCGGGGTATGACAACTAAGAAATACAGCATTACTGACACCAAAGCTTATTCGTTTCCTATCCCTGAAAAGGGGCAGGCCATGTACTGGGATAATAAGCAGGCCGGTTTAGGTTTGCGTATTACTTCGGCTGGCTCTCGGAGTTGGATTGCCCAGGGATATGTTAATGGTAAGTCCCGCCGATTCACTCTTGGGCTTCTTGACGACTTGGGGTATCAGGAGGCGCGGGTTGAAGCAGGGAAAGTGCGCGGCGATATGCGCAAAGGTATCAATCCACTTGTTGAGAAAAGAAAGTTGCATCAAGCCAGTGAAGCGGAAGGGGTGACTCTGCGCGAAATCATGGAGGATTATATTGAGCATAAGCAAACCAAACATGGCTCACTTCGACCTAGCACTAAGCAAGGTATCAAGCTCAATGTGGAGAATGAGTTTTCGGGCTGGGCAGATAAGCCTGTAGCCACAATCAATCGTGAAGCTGTAGTAAAGAAATTCCGAGAGTTATCAAAGTCTGCCCCCATACAAACCAACTTGGCCTTTCGCAATCTGCGTGCATTGCTGAATTGGGCGCGAGAGAAGTACAGCACTCCGGATGGGGCTTATACTATCCTGCCGCTCAATCCGGTATCGCAAGCACTGAAACAAAATGGCCTCGTTCAGTGGAATAAAGAAAGGGCGCGTTCATCACGAATACCTAAAGGCAAAATCGGTGAGGTGTGGTTGTTGCTGGAAGATTACGCTGACAGTGACCGTCATATTGCGACGACCTGCACAAGCGCGGATTTAATTGCCTTTATGATTCTGACAGGTTGTCGTGTTTCAGAAGCCAGTCAGCTAACTTGGGATCACGTTGAGCTAGATGCGGTCGTGCCTACATTTCACCTTGAGATAACAAAGAATCATAATCCGATAACGCTACCGATTAGTGACGCGCTGCACGAGGTTTTAGCTCGGCGTAATGGAGCGCGCCAAAATGGTAGTCGTTACGTATTCCCATCAGTGCGAGGTAAGAAAGGTTACTTGCATGACCCGAGGTCAATGATGCAGCGCGTGTCCGAGGCTGCTGGTGTAAGCCTATGTAACCACGATATGCGGCGCACGTTCGAAGAAATGGCAGCGCATGCGGGCGTGGATTCGGATAGGCGGCGCATATTAATTAACCGCATGGGCGGTGATGTTCATTCCGTTAATTATGCAAACAATTCTGATCCAGAAGTATTAATGGATGAGGTGCAGAAAGTTAGCAAGTGGTTGCTGAGGCAAGCTGAAATTTCTCGGACTGCTAAAGACGGTAAAAATGTAGTGCCTTTAAATGCGTAGAAATGGGCATGCATAAGTTGTGATATCACAACTTATGCATCGTTAAGTTATTGATATTTATTATAATAAATATTTTTTCCCACTTGCGTATTTGTGTTTACAAGGTTATATTATTGCACACAGCGGGTAAGCATTTTCTAATCCGCACACTGCCCGAACGCCAAGTGGGCAACTGTCCATCAAAAAAACCATGGCATCAGACTAACGTCTGCCGTGGTTCCTACCTTGATAAAACTACGGCAGGCACGACTAAAGGTCTTGCCTCATGAAGCTACTCACAACAAAACAAGCAGCAGAATTGCTCAGCTTATCTCCCAATACTTTAAATGCCTGGCGAAATCTAAAGCGTGGCCCCAAGTTCCGTAAGCTTGAAAAAAGCGTCCGCTATTTAGAATCAGATCTGCACCAATACATGGAGCAGAAAACCCGCGAAGGCACTAGCCGAAAAAACCTCCAAAACTATTAGCGCAAGGCAATACCACGCGCCGCATTGTTTTTTCCTAAGCATGTCAAAGGGTTCATGGAGCAAGGCGTGTTCCATGTACCCGACATGTAAATCTATTCGTAAAAAAGCGCACTGAAAATACCTTGCTTTCACAGGGCAGTGGCGTTTTTCAGTGCGCTAATAAGTTACAAGAGTGATTAATTATGCAACCCAACAATATTATAAACGGTGCTCAGGGAGCAAAGCTAGGTAATGGTACGCAAGCGCACAACGGCGCGAATATAGAGCATGGGAGGCTGATAGCCGCCCATCTGCTCGAAGGGAGCGATCGGAAGCGGAGGGACGAAATAGCTGATACGCCCATAGAGCGGTCGAATCAGCAATATGTACTAGAGAATCGGCCGCCCGGTTTTGCTGGGGTTCT
>QNFO01000010.1 GCA_003646355.1 Gammaproteobacteria bacterium | reverse complement strand
TGCGGCAGGCTCGCCAATTTGGTTTTAATATTGACCAGCGTCGGCTTTTGTTGGGTCTGTATAAAAACCCCCAGCGGCGCAGTGCCGAGGTTCACCAGTTGGTGAGTGACAAGCTCGAAGAAGTGGATGCCCATATCCGCGAGCTTGGCGAAACCCGTGATTTACTGGCGAAGTTGGTAGGGGCTTGCGCCAATGATGAAGATGCGGATTGCACTATTATTGACACATTAGCGAGCCAGCAAGAACGGACACAAACAATGGCGGAGATTAAACGATGAGCTCTTGCTGTAAACCCGAGCCAGAACAAGAACCAGAGACAAGCAATCCTTCCTGCTGTGCAACACAGGTCGAGACCTCTTGCTGCCCCAGCGAAAAGAACCAGCGCGATTATTTATTGTGGGTGTCGGGTGGCATCGTACTGGCGTGCTATCTACTCGGTTTTTGGTTTGCAGACGGCGATGCTTTGCCCCGTTGGCTGGCAGTAATGAGCAGCGGTATTTTCGAGCTGATGAATAAAATGTGGTGGGGCCTGGCGGCGGCGGTGGTGTTTGTCGGTCTGCTGGAGCGTATTCCCCGTGAACTGATTATGGCGACCCTGGGTCGGGGCGGCACCTTCAAAGGTATTGCGCGGGCCACCTTTGCCGGTCTGTTGCTGGATCTCTGCAGCCACGGCATTTTGATGGTCGGCACCAAGCTCTATCAAAAGGGTGCCAGCCTCGGCCAGTTGATGGCCTTTCTGATTGCCAGCCCGTGGAACTCCCTGTCGTTGACCATCATTATGTTCACGCTGATCGGCCTCAAATGGACCCTGCTCTACATTAGCCTGTCACTGTTGATTGGTCTGATCAGCGGCGTGATCTTCGATCGCCTGGTCGCCAGGGGGGTGTTAAATGCCAACCCCGCTACCCCCGATGCCGGTTCGCAAGAGCAAATAGCCGTGTGGTTTGAATTAAAAAAACTCTTTGCCGCTGCTAGCTTTACACCGCAGACCATAGGTGCATTATTGTGGGATGGCCTGAAAGATTCACGCATGGTTTTTCGCTGGTTGTTTTTTGGTTTGGTACTGGCCACGGCGATTCGCGCCTTTGTACCGCTCGATACTTACAGCACCTTATTTGGCCCGACACTGATGGGCTTGTTGCTGACCTTGCTGGCGGCCACCATTATCGAAGTCTGCTCTGAGGGCTCGACCCCTATCGCCGCCGATCTGGTGTTGCGCGCCGGCGCACCGGGCAATGGCTTTACCTTTTTGATGGCCGGCATCGCCACCGATTACACCGAGATTATGATTCTCAAAGATCTCACCAAATCCTGGAAGATAGCCTTCTTCCTGCCCCTGGTCACACTACCGCAAGTGCTGGTGCTGGGCTGGATACTCAACCAAATGCCGCTTTAATCGAGTGCTTGTACCGCTCCAGTAGACTCCTGAAATCAGGTATCATGGCGCCGACTTTTTTGGCATCGCCATTGGCGGTGCTGTCTCGCACAAACTGAAACATGGCGCAGAGAGATTATGAGCAAGCAGAGAATACTCACCGGCATTACCACCTCCGGCACCCCTCACTTGGGCAACTATGTGGGCGCTATTCGTCCCGCCGTTGAGGCCAGCAAAAGTACCGATGTTGAGTCCTTCTATTTTCTCGCCGACTACCACGCGCTGATCAAGTGCAATAACCCCGATGACGTGCATCGCTCGACCCTGGAAATCGCCGCCAGTTGGATCGCTTTGGGTCTGGATACCGACAACGCGGTTTTTTATCGCCAGTCTGATATTCCACAAATCCCCGAGCTGATGTGGTTCCTCAACTGCATGGCCGCTAAAGGTTTGATGAATCGCGCCCACGCTTACAAAGCCTCGGTGCAAGATAATGAAGCAGCCGGTGAAGATGCTGACTTCGGCATTACCATGGGCCTGTTCAGCTATCCGGTGTTGATGGCTGCTGACATACTAATGTTCAACGCCCACCAGATTCCGGTCGGCCGTGACCAGATTCAGCACGTTGAAATGGCGCGCGATATTGCCCAACGCTTTAACCATCACTACGGCGAGCACTTCGCTTTACCGCAAGCACAGGTCGATGACGACGTGCCCTTATTGCAGGGCCTCGATGGCCGCAAAATGAGTAAGAGCTACGGCAATACCATTCCGCTATTTCTGACTGAAAAGCAGCTGAAGAAGCACATCAATAAAATCAAAACTAACCTGCTGGAGCCGGGTGAGCCGAAAGATGCTGACAGCTCATCGGTGTTTCAAATCTGGCAGGCCTTTGCCACGCCCGAACAAACGGTAGCCATGCGTGAAGAATTCGCCAAGGGCATCGCCTGGGGTGAGGCTAAAAAGCAATTATTTGCACTGGTTAATGCTGAGTTGGCGCCGGCCCGCGAGCGCTATCAGGCCTTAATCGATGCACCGGCTGAAATAGAAGAGATTCTGCAGGCTGGTGGTGAAAAGGCGAGGGCGATTAGTCAGCCCTTGATGGATGAGGTGCGCCGCGCAGTGGGTATCCGTCCTCTGGCCTAATCGGCTTTAAGTACCTCAACAATTGCCGCTGTTAGGCTGCTCAGGTCGGCGGCCTCAATATTGAACGCGGGCATTATATAAACCAGTTTGGCAAAGGGGCGAATCCACACGCCGGCCTCGACAAAGCGTTTTTGCAGAGCGGCGACGTCGACAAAGTCTTTCATTTCGACCACACCAATCGCGCCCAATACGCGCACATCGGCCACTGTGCTGTAGGCTTTACAGGGCGCGAGCTGCTCAATTAGCTGAGCTTCAATGCGCACAATATTGTCCTGCCAATTCGATGCCAATAGTAGCTCGATGCTGGCATTGGCCACGGCGCAGGCCAGAGGGTTGGCCATAAAGGTGGGGCCGTGCATAAACACACCCGCTTCACTTTCGCCGATGCCGTCGCTGACTTTGTCATTGCACAGGGTGGCGGCGAGGCTCATATAGCCCCCCGTTAGCGCTTTGCCAACACACATAATATCGGGGCTAATACCGGCCCATTCACAAGCAAAGAGCTTGCCGGTGCGACCAAATCCGGTGGCAATTTCATCGGCAATTAATAGCACATCGTGTTCGTCGCAGAGGGCGCGTACTTCCTGTAAATAGTCCGGCGAATAAAAATGCATGCCACCGGCACCCTGCACGATGGGCTCAAGTATGACGGCGGCGAGCTGGTCTTTATGGCTGATCAACTGGCGTTCGAAATCGGCGAGATAGTGTTGATCCCAATCCTCGCCAAAACGGCAGCGGGGCGATTCGCTAAACACCTGTTGCTGCAGTACTTCGTTAAACAGGTGGTGCATGCCGGTTTCGGGGTCGCAGACGGCCATCGCAGCAAAGGTGTCACCGTGGTAGCCCTTCCTCAAAGTTAACAGGCGGCTTTTCTCGGCTCGCCCCCTGGCCTGCCAAAATTGCAGGGCCATCTTAATAGCGATCTCGACGCTGACTGAACCGGAATCGCTGAAAAATACCTTATTCAGTGGCGCAGGTGTAATATCGACAAGACGTTGTGCTAGCTGGGCTGCTGGCTCGTGAATAATACCGCCGAACATTACATGGGACATTTTCCCCATTTGTGCGGTCACAGCTTCGTTCAAATGAGGATGGTTGTAGCCGTGAATGGTGCACCACCAGGACGACATGCCGTCAATCAACTCCCGGCCATCGCCAAGCTGCAGGCGCACGCCACTGGCGGAGGCGACATGGTAAGTGGGCAGGGGCTGGCTCAGTGACGAGTAGGGGTGCCAGACGTGGGCCTGGTCGATGGCATGGATCTGCTGGTCACTCAGTTTTTTTAAATTCATGATTTGTTAAGTGCTTCCGTGGATCGAGGATAGATGGCTTTTATAGTATGACAGGCGTTATAGCCACAACAAAGGCTCCGGGTTAGTTTGGTGTCTCAAGGGTTGCACTTCGTTGAGTCGTTTTTTTAGTGCGAAGCCGATGGCAACAAAGTGATTGAGAAGGGAGAATATATCGTGAAGTTTTTAAAGATGGGGCTGTGTGTAGCGCTGCTGGTGACAAGTGGTTTGAGTGTTGCTGCCCCCCACTCTGATTATTGGCCGCTTTGGAATAAAAGCAGTGAAAACAATACACGGCTGATTGACCATTCTGGTCTCGATTCAATCCTAAATATTTACGTTATTAGCAATCATGCCTCGGGTATCAACCGTTTTCGCTACGGCGATGTCAGCCGTAAGCACCGCAAGCAGTTAGACCGCTATATTAAAATCAATACTGCTCTGGACCCGCGTGACTACAGCCGGGCAGAGCAAAAAGCCTATTGGCTGAACCTCTACAATGCGCTGACACTGGATCTGATTTTAGATAATTACCCGGTCGACAGTATTGAGAATATCCCCGGCCCCCGTGGTTCTGGTATGAAGGGCCCCTGGGATAAAAAAATCGCCAGTGTAGCGGGGCAAAAAATCTCCCTCAATGATATTGAACACCGTATCCTGCGCCCCCTGTGGCAAGACCACAAAGTGCACTTTGGGCTTGCCTGTGGTGGCTTAGGCTGCCCCAATTTACAGCCTCTTGCCTTCACCAGTGCCAATAGCCGGACGCTGTTAAAAAAATCGGGCCATGAGTTTGTTGCGCATCCCCGTGGGGTGCAGTTGGAAAATGGCGAGCTGCATGTCTCCAAACTCTTCGAGTGGTATAAGGCGGATTTCGCTAAGGACGACAAGAAACTACTCAAAGTTTTTGCCCGCTATGCCAGTGACCGGGATGCCCTCTATCTACTGGGCTTCAACGGCAAGATCGACTACACCCACGACTGGCGCATTAACGCACCCTAATACGCGCTTCTCTTAGCTAAAAACGGCGCTTTCATTGCGCCGTTTTTTTATGGCCTCACCCGTCGGGTTGTCTTAAGTGCTACTCCCCTTGGTATGTCCAGCGCCGAAGCTTTACAATAGCGCGCCCCTTTTTAGCCCGTAGGTAATTTCCGTGACACACCAGCCCCGCAAAGATCGTCATGAGCTGAACAAGCTGCAAAAACGTTTGCGCCGGCAGGTCGGTACGGCGATTGCCGATTACAATATGATTGAAGCGGGCGACAAGGTGATGGTTTGCCTCTCGGGTGGTAAAGACTCCTTTGGCATGCTCGAAGTATTGCGCAATTTACAGAAGACGGCGCCGATTGATTTTGAACTGGTGGCGGTGAATCTCGACCAGAAACAACCGGGTTTCCCCGAGCACGTACTGCCTGAATATCTCACCGAACAGGGTGTGCCTTTTCATATTCTCGAAAAAGACACCTACAGTATCGTCACCGAGCGCGTGCCGGAGAATAAAACCTATTGTGGTTTATGTTCGCGCCTGCGGCGCGGCAGCCTCTACGGTTTTGCCCAGGAAATTGGTGCTACCAAAATTGCCCTCGGTCACCATCGCGACGACATTATTGAAACCCTGTTTTTGAATATGTTCTTTGGCGGAAAACTCAAAGCCATGCCACCGAAACTGCTGAGTGACGACAAAAAAAATATCGTGATTCGCCCTCTGGCTTATTGTCGTGAAGAGGATCTTGAGCTGCTGGCCGAGTACAAAGAATTCCCCATTATTCCCTGCAACCTCTGCGGCTCGCAGGAGAAATTGCAGCGTCAGCTCATCAAAGAAATGCTACAGGGCTGGGAGAAAGAATATCCCGGCCGACTGGAAACAATTTTCTCCGCTATTAAAAATGTAGCGCCCTCGCAATTGGCCGATACTAATTTGTTCGATTTCACCGGCCTTAAATTACAGCGTGGCGAAGATGCCGTCGATTTTAATCCTAATAAAATTGAAATCGTTAATCTCACAGCGGGCTGATTAAATACAATGATTACAGCGCAAAACCTCGAACTGATTCGCGGCAATAAAAGCCTGCTAAAAGATGCCAACCTGCGTGTTCACGACGGCCAGAAAATCGGCCTCATCGGCGCCAATGGCTCGGGCAAGTCATCACTATTTGCTCTGCTAAAAGGCGAGCTACATGCCGATGCTGGTGATATTGGCTTCCCCGCCCACTGGCGTATATCTAGTGTCGACCAGGAAACCCCGAGTATTTCCGCCTCGGTACTCGAATACACCATTGACGGCGATAGCGAATACCGCGCCCTCGAAGCCGAAAAGGTAGCGGCCGAAGAAGCGGGGGGTGATGTGCTGGCGCACTGGCACCACAACTACGAAGCGCTCGACGGTTACTCCATGGGTCCTCGTGCTGCGCAATTATTGGCCGGGCTGGGCTTTGAGCACGAGGCCCAATTGCAGCCGGTGTCGAGTTTTTCCGGTGGCTGGCGTATGCGGGTGAACTTGGCCCGCGCCCTGCTCAAGCCCTCTGAGTTATTGCTGCTTGATGAGCCCACTAACCACCTCGATTTAGAGGCCGTGGTCTGGCTCGAGCGCTGGCTAAAACGCTATTCGGGCACCTTAATTGTTATCTCCCACGACCGGGAATTTCTCGACAACCTGGTCGACGGAATTATTCATTTCAACGGCGCGATTTTAGATAGCTATGCCGGCAACTACTCCAGCTTTGAGCGCCAGCGCGGCGAACGGCTGATGCTGCAGCAGGCGGTATTTGATAAACAGCAACGCCAGCGCGCCCACCTGCAGGCCTTTGTCGACCGTTTTCGCTATCAGGCCACTAAGGCGCGACAGGCCCAGAGCCGAGTCAAGGCACTCGAAAAACTCCAGGCCGCCGCGCCCATTCATGCGGCCAGTGGTTTTGATTTCAAGTTTTTTGAACCCGATGAGCTGTGCTCACCGCTGATTAGTTTTGACCAGGTGCAAGCCGGTTATGGCGATACCGTCATCCTCAAACACATCCACATTAATTTATTGCCGGGTTCGCGTATTGGTTTACTCGGGCGCAACGGTGCTGGCAAATCGACTTTGGTGAAATTACTCGCCGGGGTGATTGAGCCTGTCAGTGGCGATGTCGATCGAGGCCGTCAATTACAGGTTGGTTATTTCGACCAGCAACAGCTCGACGCGCTAGACCTCGATGCCAGCCCCTTGCTCCACCTGCAACGCATTGCCGAAGGTAAAAAAGAGCAAGAGCTACGCAATTATCTTGGCACCTTTGGCTTTCGTGGCGACGCTGTACTGGCCCCGGTTGGCCCTCTCTCCGGTGGTGAAAAAACTCGCCTCGCACTGGCGCTATTGGTCTGGGAAAGGCCAAATTTGTTGCTGCTCGATGAGCCCACCAACCACCTCGACGTCGATATGCGCGAAGCGCTAATCCTCGCCCTGCAGGAATTCCCCGGTGCTGTTGTGGTGGTCTCGCACGATCGCCATCTGCTACACACTGTGGTCGATGAGCTTTACCTGGTCGCCCATGGCGAAGTCCGACCCTTTGACGGCGATCTGGACGACTACCAACGCCTGCAAATTAAAAGCGCCCCGCGACCCGTAAATATGGGTACAGAAGAAGATGCAGATGGGCAGGGCGCAAATGCTACGGCTGGCCCCGCTAGTAAAGCCCCCGACCGGCAAGAGCAAAAACGACTGCAGGCTGAGTTCCGTCGGCAGGTGGCTCCCCAGCGCAAAAAAATCAGCGCCATTGAGAAGAACATGGCCAAGTTGGAAAAAAGTCTGGAAGGCCTCGCCGAACAACTCGCCGACCCTACTCTCTATACTGACAAGCCGGTGCAGGAACTCAATAAATTAATGAAGGCCCAGGGCGAGGGCAAGAATGAACTGCAAACGCTGGAGGAAGAGTGGCTGGCCTTGCAGGATGAGTTGGAGGCGATGACTGAGGCCTTTGATGGGTAATTTGGCTTTGCTTAAGGGTGCCATTTTGGGATACGTTTTTTGGTAGTCATTGGCTTTTCGGCACCCCTGAGGTTACACTTAAGCTCATGATTAAAAGCTTTATCCACAAAGGTCTTCAAAAGTTTTACTCATCAGGCAACATCTCTGGAATTCAGCAGAAACATGAGAAAAGACTGCGTCTAATTCTTGCTAACCTGGATCAAGCTGAAGTCGCAGACGATATGGATTTACCTGGTTTGCGTATGCACCAACTCAAAGGCGATAGAAAAGGGATATGGTCTGTACGCGTCAGTGGTAACTGGAGAGTGACCTATCGCTTCGTGGGGCGGGATGTCGAAATAGTAAATTACGAGGATTATCACTAATGGCTATGTTTAACCCAGTGCACCCCGGAGAAATTCTCAAAGACCTGGTAATTGAGTCATTGGGATTAACGATTACTGATGTTGCAAGTCACCTGGATGTAAGCCGTAAAACCTTATCTAAGGTTTTAAACGCACGTGGTTCTGTTACGCCAGAGATGGCCGTTCGTCTTGAGTTGGCCTTTGGTAGACCATCTGCTGATCATTGGCTGCGCTTACAAAATGCATACGACCTCTGGCAAACAAGGCAGCAAAAAGAGTCACTACATGTATCACCCTACAACTTTCAGGCGGCTTGAGCTGATGTCGTCCAGCATTATGCGGCAGCAGGTTGGGCCATTAAAAATACTTGATTACAAGATCTAAACCTTATTTTACCGATTATCTTTTTACAACAATTTGGATTATTACATGTCAGATAAATTCTTTTTCATGGGCCGTCAAGATGCCCGAGAGAACCACGTTGAATACGGTCGTGACGTGAATGCTAGCCGAAAATTCGGCAGTAAAAAATATCCGTTGGCGTTGGTCGTTACCAGTGAGGCGCGTAAGCAAGAAGTAGAAACACTGGTTGCTGATGCGCAGTTACATGCCGTGGTTAAACTTGATGAAAGTAAAGATGCCGTTGAGTCTATCGCTGAGCTGACAGTACTTCTTAACAAAAGTGAAACCGTTAAAATTGATAAAGTGCCAGCACGTAATGAGCCTTGCAATTGCGGCAGCGGTAAAAAATATAAGAAGTGCTGTGGGTAAAATGTACTTAATATTTCTGCAAACTTAGGAGCTCAGAGTGAGCGTCCCCGAAAATAACGGACACGTTTATCGAGAGGCGTATTGCCTTTCATAAGCGCAGTTTCATCAGGAGTGGCAGCGCGCTTGTGAAAGGTGCTTGGGCGTTCCCCGGAAAGTTGGCTGAGCATACAAGCTAGCTATGAGCTTTGACAGGTACGCAAGACTTTCAATCTATCGAAAGTTCAGCCAATAAATTTGATGGTGGTTTAACGCTATTATTTTTTAGCGGCCTGAGCTGCCTCTCTTTCGAGAGTTCGTGCGCCACCCAGCATGCCCGTCATTGAGTGGTTTCCCTCGTGGCAAGCATACTCAAATATTTGATCCTTGCTCGCCTTCATGGGTATTGCCACTGTAAAGGGTTTGGTGAAGGTGTTGGGTTCGTCAATGGTGTACTCATAGAGTAGGCGCGAATCACTGATTCGGGTTAAACGTTCGGTCAGCTTAAAATCCTTGCCGCGACCGACTACGCCGTTCATAGCCGGGTCCTTCAAGTTGATGGGCAATTGATAGACTGGCGTTTTATCGGTGAAGTTACTTGTTTCGATGACGAGTGTGTCTTTGTCCCAATGGCCTTTTGAACCCCCCGACCATTTTTTAAAGCCCTGCGGTAATTGTGGGCTGTTGTCCATCGCGATAATGCGCGCGTCGTGAATCATCTCGGTGAACAAAACAATATAGCCGGGAGCCTGCACGATGCGGATGTTGTTGTTATACGCGCTCGGTATTAGCGGAGGGCCGGCATTGAATCCCACCAGGCAGCGTTCAGAAAGCCCGAGTGCTTCCGGGCCTTTGGGTCGAAATGTTACTTCGCCGAGCGAGCCAAACACTCTTACCGGCGGTATATGCAGTAGGTTTCTTTTCATGTCTTCTCGCGCTTTTGGCGTGAGTGCAGGCAGGCGTCCATTGGCGGGATCGACAATCAGCGAGGTGCGCCGATCTTCGTTCATTTCAGTGCCAAAATCCCACCAGAAGGTGTTATAGGCAGCTTCTACATCAAATGAGGCAGGGATATCCCGTTGCTTATCAACATCATGACCGGCCACTTTTTGCTGGCGAAATGTCTCCGCTTCTTCTGCTGAAAATACAGCCTTGCCGCCTGCTTCAAGGGGGCGCTCAAGGGGGGTTAATGTTCGAAAGTCCCAGATCCCCTGCAGGTTTGGATGGCCTTGAGAGTTGCGCGGTACTTGATAATCAGCCCCTTTGTTTTTATCGCTACCGGCATAAGTTACGCTTGAAGTCAGGCAAAAAACAGTAACAATACTCGCCATTGAGCACATTATTGCAGTGATTATTCTGTGGATTTTGGTCATCTCATTCTCCATTTCATTTTTTGATTATTGTATTTTTGGATAAATTTATTAACTCACTATAGACGACTCAGGTAGTCACGAAAAATTAAATTGAGTCAGTAGTTGATTTCACGGGTGCTTAGCGTTTGTTTAAGCGTTTGGTAAAAAAGGACTCTCGCATGAGTAAGGGGCTGTCGGCAGCACTTTATTTTTTGGCGCGTCTTCCTCGCCGTACCGCCCCGGCACTCAGCCCATGATTTTTCTTAAAGGCCCGCGAAAAAGCCGACTCTGAGCGATAACCCACCTTTTCGGCAACTGTGGCGACATGCTCACCGGCATCGAGATAGGACCAGGCGAGTTGCATGCGCCACCATGTCAGGTATTGCATCGGAGTCCAGTCGCTCAATTGTTTAAAACCTTGCGCGAATTGGGTGCGCGACATTTGCGCCTCTTCGGCAAGATTGACCAGCCCCCAATTGTGGCTCGGTTGTTGGTGAATGGCGCTGACGGCGCGGGCAATTTGCCGGTGGCCGAAAAGTGCCACCACGCCAATGCTGCGGTTTTGATGCTCGATAAAGTGACGCAGGCCATAGGCAAATAAGAGTTCACAGAGTTTATCGAGCAGGGGGTTGGAGGGCGTTTCACTACTCAGGCTTTCGTTGAGGATTAAATTCAACAGCTCGCTGAGCCAGGGCGTGGTGGCATCACGCCGAATTACAAATACCTCGGGCAGGGCATCGAGCAAGACCTGAAAACCGGGGTTGGCAAAGGTGATTTCACCACAGAGCATGCTGGTGCCCGCTGTGTTTTGCGACTGCTTAATAGGCAGATGTTGTTGCGGGCCGTGTTGGGCTTGCGGGCTGACCATATTGTGGGCGACTTCGCGGGGGAAGATCACCAGATCGCCCTCTGCCAATAGCCACGTGTCGCGACCGGGCACGGTGAGCAGGCAGCCGCCCTGGGTGGCCATGTGGAAGCAGGTTTTGCCGCTGATGTCGGCACCGGTTTCTATCTTCCAGTCACCGCAGACGCGAGCGTTATGGTAGACATCAACACTCAGTTTAAGGAGTTGAGTCAGATCGTTTAAGGGCGACATTCGGACTCCGGGGCTTTAACTTCGTATTTTAAGGCATTCATCGTACGGCTTTTGCGGCGTAAAGTCATGGCTTCCCCGGTGGCTGATATGACATTTGGCCCCGGGCGCAATTCATAAGATTTTCCACCATTAAGGAGTGAACTCAATGCCCTTCACATTACATACCCTGGAAACGGCCCCGCAGGCGGCGCGAGATGAGCTAAAAAATTCTGCCGAGAGTTTCGGCTGGGTGCCAAATTTACATGCGGTACTGGCAGAGGCACCACCGGTGCTCACGGCCTATAAAAACCTGCACGGTTTGTTTCAACAAAGTAGCTTTAATACCGAAGAGCTGACCGTGGTGTGGCAGTCGATTAATCTTGAAAATAAATGCCACTACTGTGTGCCCGCCCACACGACTATCGCGGGAATGATGGAGGTGGACAGTGGCCTGATCAATGCCTTGCTAGAAGACAAGGTGCTGCCGACGGAAAAGT
>QNFO01000009.1 GCA_003646355.1 Gammaproteobacteria bacterium | reverse complement strand
GTTCGCTAGTCACGACTCACCCATAAGCCAGATAAGCCGAGCTGTGTTTGCAGTGTCTGGGCTTCGCGTTCAGCACCTTCCCTTGAGTCATAGCCCTCTGCTCTGATGCGGTACAGCGTTTTGCCATTGACTGTAATCGGTCTTATAGAGGCCGTATCAGCTATTTTTTGTACCTTT
Source organism: Gammaproteobacteria bacterium (assembly GCA_003646355.1). Next base: position 11,998 of record QNFO01000009.1, on the reverse strand, counting down.
TCATGGATGCTACTGGCGGCACTGGGGTCGGAAAAACTGGCGATATTGATAAACCAGTTTGCCGTCGCGCTGTTATCAGTTGCACCGGTGGCTTTTGGGTCGCTGACGGTTTCGCTATTAGCTGTTTCGGGCGCTGTTATTTGCGCTATCGGCGTTTTGTTTTCTTCTTTGCTACGCGCTGCTTCCTGCATCTGCAGGCTTAAGCCTGCGAGCGAATCCTCTAGCGCTGTCAGTCGAGAAGCCGCTTGCTCGGCGTCTGTTTCAAGTGAGCTTTGTAGTGAGGTGACTGTGGTAGTCAGCTGTCCCTGAGCCTCGCTTAAAGAGAGAAGCGCTTGTTCAGTTTTGGCAGCTGTCTCGCTGTCATCGAGTAAGTCCGCGACTGGGGGCGCCACGGTTTGTACTTCAAGCTGCTCGAGGCGAAGGTTTAGTTTTTCGAGATCTTGCTGCGTGTGCCAGGCGTAATTACCACTAAATAGTGCCAGGGTTAGGGTAATGCTGGCAATTATCCAGGGTGTTATTCGAATGGAACTGCTGCCGGGGCTGCTGGCTTGAGGGGGTGTGGCCAAAGACGTGGCGGGTCTGGCGCTCTCTTCACGGGCCGTATGCGCTGTAGCAGCGTGATGAATCCTGGTGGGAGGAGGCGTTGAGTGTCTCTGCTCATTAGCGTGTCGTGTATTTCCCGCTCGGAAGTTCTCTTCATCGGCAGGGCGCCTGGCTTCTGGTGCTGGAGTTTGGCTCGCCCTGGCCTGAATTCTGGCGAAGGAAGGGCTCAGATTCCGATTAACCTTGTTTTCTCTGGCTGCTTGATGTGCGAGGTTTTGTCGATGGTGTGCGGGCTTATTCATGAGAATGATTCAACACCTTATGAGTGAGTATGTTTATTTGAATGCAGTAACTATGCCGGCGTAATTTCGTCAGCTAAGTGGTTATTTATTAACGGGGTTTTTGTTAAGCTAGATAAACGGCAGTTTTTTGCGTATAGGTGGTGTCGTTATTTTGACGGCAGTGTCATGAGAGTGGCGGATAAGATTGTAGTTGTTGTACTGCCGAATAATATTGAGGGAATAATGCAGGATAAATCGATCGGCTCTGGCTCGGCGAATGGAAATGGCAACGGTAAAGCGGCGCTGTTAACGCGTTTGGCTGTTGAGTTAACGCGACTTGCTCAGGGTCGAGACCAGAAGCTGGATTATCTGCTGGAACAGCTAAGAGTTTCTCTCCACGAAAGCACGCCATCATCCGAGTTTAAAGACAGCGCCGCCAAGTTTCTGAAATATATTGTGTCGGGGCATGTCGAGTTCGCCAATGGATTTGAGCTTTCTATAAAAAACTCGGCCATTGAATTATTCACGGCGATTGAAGCTTGTTTTCCCGATGAAACTCGAATTTCGCGTATTAAAGAAAACTTGATACTTGCATCCTCTCTTCAGGAGACGGTTGAGCAGGTTGAGAAAATCATTCCGCTATTTCTCGATATGGGTTTACAGCAGTCGGCATCCTCGTCGGGTCTGGAGTCTTCTATTGCGCCAGAGTTGTCTCAGGGTGAGCTTTCGTTGGCCCATGTGCTGGATGTTGTCGGTACGGCGCTGGGTAAATTGCTCGATCAACTCAAGTCGCTGGAACCAGAAGATGGGCGGGTTCAAACGGTCAGAAATGACCTCGCTCGTATCGCTAGCATGGATGAGCTTGAGGCGGTTCTCGGTGAAGCTTTAAGCCTTATTGTTGATGTCGCCCGACAAGTCGGCGAAGAAAGGGAGTATACCGAGCAATTTCTATCGCAGTTAAGGCTCCACCTGAAAAGCCTCGAAGAGGGGATAAGCGATTCGATTGATATTGATGCTTCATTGGAAAGCGTCGATAAGATTCAGGCAGAAGTGGGTGGTGAGGTTTCGGGTATTGAGGCTGCCGTTAATGAAAATAATGACCTGGATTTACTCAAGAAAATTATTCGTACCCGTACTGAGCGATTGACCGCTAAAGTGGCGGATTATGTCGAGACTGAAAAGAAGCAGCTCGAAGAAGCGAAAGATAAAATAGATGCGCTGACTCGCCAGACACAAACAATGAATGCAGAAGTAGAAGGCCTACGTCATCAGCTAATGGAAAAACAGCAAGTGCTGGCGCTGGATCCCCTTACGGGTATCGCTAACCGAGGTGGTTTTGATAAGCGTATGGAGGAGGAGTTAGCGCGTAGTCAGCGCATAGGCTTTCCGCTATCGCTATTGCTGATCGATATCGATAAATTCAAATTTGTTAACGATACTTTTGGGCATAAAGCAGGTGACAGGGTGTTGCAAACTATCGCCAAACTTATGTCGGGCCGGGTGCGAGATACTGATTTTATTGCTCGCTACGGTGGCGATGAGTTTGTTCTTTTGCTGCCAGGCACCCCGGCAAAAGATGCCGAAGTCGTCGCTCAGGGTTTTTGTGATGCGGTGAAGCGCTGTGGTTTTCACAGTCGAGGGCAGTCGGTAAAGGTCTCTCTCTCTATCGGTATAGCTGAGCTTAAGAAGGACGAGGCCAGTGAGGCGCTTTTTGAAAGAGCCGATGCTGCCATGTATGAAGTCAAGGATAAGGGCCGGGACGGATGCGCCATAGCCAAATAGCCAGACTTGGTTATATTTTTGGTGGCAATGGTTGTTGGTCTTAGGCGTCGCTAGATATCATCGGTGTCGAGCATTCAGTCTTTCGACGGCTGCTGAGTAGCGTTGGATTTCCTGTGTTACCGATAAGTCGAGGTTGGTAAAGCGGCAGCCCAGTTTACTTCTCGAGCTGTGTTCCGTGTCAATTTGTCTTTTTACGTCGGCCTCGACAATGATTGTTTTGTCATCGAGTGTCTTGAAAATACATTGCTCTATCTTATCTCCGGGGCCTATGGGGCTGCCGGCTGGCACGCTAATCAAAGCGCCGGTCGACGAAATGTCGCTAAGTTCTCCTTCGATCACCTGGTTGTCGCTAAGAATCAGGTGAACCTCGGGTGAGGACATCATGCTCACAGAAGTTCGGTAGCTGGCGCGGTGCTGGGTTTGGTAAATAGTCTCAGGTATTGTTGATCGGTAGCGTATCAGCTCATTGTTTTGTTCGTGGCTAACTATGCTGGCAGAGAAATCGACATTAATGCCTTTTAGCCAGCCGCTTGCCCGATAGTTTTTCTTTTCAAGCAGCGCGGAGTGAGCGACGCTATCAGCGAGTTCATCCAGCTCAATCCAGTTATTTTTTGTATCGATCGCCAGGATAATACTGGCAAATACACCCTGAACACCTTCTATTGAGACCCTCAACTGACTGCGGCTTTCCAGGAGTGATTTGAGGATTAAAAGCTTATGGCCCCTTATTTTGATGCCGTCCCCGTGCATTTTGGGGAGATCGGTATTTACAGTTTCTGATTCTTCTAAAGGCATGTGTTTATGACAGCGGGGCGTTGGTGGGCCTTATTTTAGCCTGTTGGCAGTCGGTTTGCAGGTTTGGATTAAGGCCAGAATGTACTCGAATGAAGGGCCTCGGTGCTAGTTCTGCATGGCGGCTTAGGCTTTGCCCAGCGGGCTGGATCGAGACTGTCCGGCAGTGATGCCATTTGCGCTGTAGGTCTGTCCTGTTTCTATGCTGCCCTTGCGCAGTACTTGTAGCGCCTGATCGGTGACCAGTTTGTTTTTTCTGATCATTGTGCCGACTAGCAGGTTTTCCTCTTTACAGCGCAGGCTGGCATCGCAAAGAGCCTGCCAACTGTCGGTGAGTTGCTGGTCGGCGTGTGTGGCCAGTAGAGCTTCTATACCGGTCGCACCGGGAGCGGCCCCCAGTTTTGCTAGAACGTTATCCCGTTGCGGGTCTATGGCTTGCAATGCCTGAGCGACGCCCAGCTTCTTTTCGATGACAGTTTCGAGGATTGTAATATCTTGCTGGGATAGCGCTGCTCTCTCCTCGCTGAGTACGTCGAGAAGCTCGAGAGTGAGGGAGGTGGTTTTGTCCAACAGGCTAATAAGGTCTTTCACGAGTTGATACCGGCTTGATTGATTGAGCTTGCAGGAGTGCGTGTGAGGGCGTAAGTGGAACTCACTCTAGCCTACTGTCTAATATAATAGACTAAGCTAAATCCTGCTCAAATTTAATCAGCTTCTCGGCGATGCGGTCAGTGTTGATCGTATAGGAGCCGTCGCTCAAGGCCTGCTTTATGCTCTCGACCTTTTCGGCATCAAAGCTCGGCATTTCGGCGAGGGTCTTTTCGATTTGCAGGAGTTTGAAGGCAGAGTCAGTGACGGTAACGGTGCTCGACTCGCTCGTCTGTTGCTGAGTGCTAGCTTTTTCGGGGGCGACACTGTGACTGGCATCAGCTTTTTTACCGGTATTGGTGCTGAGCCCTGCAGTATTTGCTGGTCGTATAATTTCCATTGTGTCTGTCCTTCCCGTTTTACAGTGTCTGAACACTGACAATTAGCTTATCGGCATTTTTGTCAGAAACTTTAGTTTATTGGTTAATTTAAAAGTAAATGACCGGTTTTGTTTCAGTCAGCCTGAATCACGCCAGAGGCAAGTATGGTGCCCTCAACTATTTTGCTGGATGATAAATTCTGCACGCGAATTCTGTCGCCCACTGCGCCTCCCGCTAAAGCGATAGCCGAGGCGCGAACCCGCAGGCCGCCCTGGCCTGCCTGTAGGTCAACGTGCTGGCCTTTCTGGATGATATGGGGTTCCGTTAATACGGCGCTGGTAAAGAGGGCTTTGTTGCCCAGGTTCTTTTTCAAGGCCTTGCCGACGACCTGGTCGGGATTGCTTAAATAGGCGGTGTTGAGCTGGCTGGTATTTTTAGATTGCAGGCTAATATCCCCGGCAGTGACGATATGCCCTCGCCGTAGAGGGCCGTTGGTAACCAGTACCTGGGTGATTGTTGTGACGTTTGCGGGGACATAAAGTGTCCAGGGTTTGGGGCCCTGACAGCGTACGCCGACCGTTGTTTTGCCCTGCACTTTGGCGCCAGAGGGTAGAAAAGTGTCGAGCCCGGTGCCGCAGGCAGGCAGGGTTAATCGATTATCAATATTACCAATGCTGACCGTGGTGTTGGCTCGGCCCTCAATGTCGCTATGCGTGCTCAGGAATGTTTGGGCTGCGGCTTTAATCGTGTCAATTGACTGAAACTTGTCATCTTTTGCCTGGGCGAGGGGCGCGCTGATAAGTAGTGCGCTGAACAATGTAAAAGCCATGGCCGCTATTGCTAGCAGCGGGGCTGGCGCGTGATGTCCACACGGAGCGCTGGGAAGAAGAGTCAATTTATTGGCGTCTTTTTGTCTGATAATCATCGTTAATTAGGGTTTGCGGCCTTTAGTGTTCCTTTTACTTAGTAATAAGCAATATTTGGGCCGCTTGTATCTTTTCCGCCCGGGGAGGCCCCCGTTTTAAAAATACCGTAAGCGGCATTGGCTTTGCCGTTAACCGGCAGGCTGTTGCCGCTGGGCCGTTGTTTTACGCCTGTTTGTTTTGCAAGTGATTGAAATATATGGCTTAAATATTTTGGCACAGGGGTTGCAATGTCTCGGGTGTAGCAGTCTTAGATGATAAATAGGAAAAGCATATGTCCGCTCAAATTGGTTCCATACTCGGCAAGCAAGCTCAGGGCCTCTTTTTTCATGCCCAAAGAGCAGAGCTGCTGGCGGCCAATATTGCCAATGCTGAGACGCCCGGCTATCGGGCCAGGGATGTTGATTTTCGTTCCGCACTTCGCGCTGCTGGTGCGGAGCGCCTTGAGCAAAGCCACTCTCAGCACATGCAGGCAAATAGTCGTTTTAACACCAGTGTTTTTTACCGCAAGCCGGCTCAGGCATCTATTAATGGCAACACCGTTGATATGCCGATGGAGCAAACGGCCTACGCAGAAAATGCCCTGCGCTATCAAGTTAACCTGCGTTTTCTTGATGGCAAGATTAAAAGCATGATGCTGGCTTTAAGAGGAGATTAAGCGATGAGTTTAGAGGGTGTAATGCGCGTTTCGGGTTCTGCTCTGGCAGCACATACCGTGTGGCTTGACACTGTTGCCAGTAATTTGGCGAATTCAGAAGTGATTAGCGGTAATGCGGGTGATGTCTACCGGTCTCGCCAACCCATATTCTCCACCATGATGGCGCCCTTTGGTGATCGTAAAGGTGCTGTTGGTGTCACCGTGGAGGATGTCGTTGAAATGGGGCCTCCCGGTAGAAAAGAGTATGCGCCAAGCCACACTCTCGCTGATGGCGATGGCTATATTTACCACAGCAACGTCAATACTGTTCAGGAAATGGCCAATATGATCGCCGCTTCTCGAGCCTATCAAAACAGTGTTGAAGCGATGAATACGGCAAAACAATTATTGGTTCAGACCTTGAGTCTGGGTCGTTAAGGAGAAGGTCGATGCAATCTGAGTTAGCAACTATTTTAGGTGTCGAGCAAACGGGTGGTTTGGGCTCGGCCATAAAGAAAAAAGAAGAGCTGGGCCAGGAAGAGTTTATGCGCCTGTTGGTGGCTCAGCTCAATAACCAGGACCCCACCAAACCGATGGATAACGCCGAGTTCTTGACGCAAATCGCGCAGTTTAGCACGGTGGATGGTATTCAGAATATGGAGACTTCGCTCTCGAATATGGGTGAGTCAATGGTCTCCACCCGGGTTATTCAAGCCTCATCTCTGGTGGGTCGCGATGTCATTAGCGCCTCCAACCAGGCGGCGTTTGCGCCGGGTGAAGAGATTGAAGGTGTTGTCGCCATACCCACCAGTGCGTCGGCTGTTCAGGTACATGTGTCGGATAGTAGTGGACAGCTGGTCAAGGTTCTTGATATCGGGAACGTTGAGGCGGGTATTCACAAGTTTTCCTGGGATGGTTTGCTTGATGATGGGGCCTCCATTTCTGCAGGGAATTATCAAGTGACGGCCAGCGGCCTGATCGATGGGGCCGTGGAGGCTTTACCCGCTTTTGTCTCGGCCCGTGTTACCAGCGTTTCGATTGGCGCTGGTGGGGCGGAAATTAGTTTGAATTTGGATGGTGGGGAGTCGGTGTCTTATACCGATGTTCTTCAGTACTTATAAAGGTTAAGAGGACTTAGTCATGGGATTTGAAACAGCAGTATCAGGTATTCGAGCGGCTTCATCACAGCTCGGCATTATTGGTAACAACATCGCCAACAGCTCGACTTCCGGTTTTAAACAGTCTCGTGGTGAGTTTGCCGATGTGTTTGCCGCCAGTGCACTGGGTGTGGCCTCCAACTCCATCGGTCGTGGTGTCCAGCTAACCGCGATTGCCCAGCAGTTCACCCAGGGCAATATCAGCTTTACCGATAGCTCGCTGGATTTGGCCATTAGCGGCACCGGCTTTTTTATGCTCGACGATGGTGGTACTACCCGCTTTACCCGTTCGGGTGCCTTTGCCGTGGATTCCGAAGGTTTTGTGACCAATAACGAAGGCTTACGCCTGCAGGCCTTTACCGCCGATGCGGCGGGGCAAATCACCGGTCTGATCGACGATGTGCGTTTGACCACCTCTCAAATTGAGCCGATTTCCACCTCCGAGATTGATATTACCGCCAACCTTGACTCTCGAGAAGCGGCTCCTTTGTTGGCCTTTAGTGCCGGCGTCCCCAGTGGCTTTGATGCCTTTGGCGCGCCGCCAACGGCGCCCAGTGCCGATATGTTTAACGGCTCCACTTCGTTGACGATTTACGACAGTCTGGGTAACCCCCATGCGCTGACCACCTATTTTGTCAAAACGGCAGTGCCCAATGTTTGGGACGCTCACGTTACCATCGATGGTGTTACTCCCGGTGGGGTAGTGGCACCACAGGCTTTGACCTTTGACAGCACCGGACAGTTTCCAGCCGCTTCTCTGCCAATCCAGGTGGCTGTGGCGAACTGGGATCCGGTGGACAGCAGCGGTAACCCAACGGGTGCAAGTACGCCGCAGACGTTTGCCGTAGATTTGTCCACAACCACCCAATTTGGTAGTGACTTTGGGGTGAGCTTTATCGCCCAGAACGGTTTCTCCTCGGGTCAGTTGCGGGGTGTTGAAATCTCCGATACCGGAATTATTTTTGCCCGATATACCAATGGTCAGTCTTTTGCCCTTGGCCAGGTGGCGCTAGCCAACTTTGCCAACCAGCAGGGCTTGCAGCCATTGGGTAGCACCGCCTGGTCGGAAACCTTTGCCTCGGGTGTGGCCACCATCAGTGAGCCGGGTACGGCGGGTCTTGGTTTGACTCAGTCCGGTGCGCTGGAGGACTCCAACGTCGATATCACCCAGCAATTGGTGAACATGATTACCGCCCAGCGCAACTTCCAGGCGAATGCTCAGGTGATTCAAACGGAAGATGCCGTTACACAAACCGTTATCAACTTACGTTAAGCCGCACTGTAGATGAGAAAGGGCTGAATAGTTATGGGTAATTACCTCTATACATCAATGGTCAGTGCTAGCGAGATTATGCGCGGTATGGCCGATGTTACACACAACCTGGCCAATGCCAGCACCACCGGCTTTCGTGCTGATCTGTCAATGTTTCAATCTTTGACAATTCCCGGTGCTGTTAATGGTGGCGGTGCGCCGAAGTTTGTACGTGCTGGTGTCGATACGAGTTTTGGTGCTCTGCAAAACACCGGTAATGACCTTGATGTTGCTGTTAGTGGTGATGGCTGGATAGCGGTACAGGCCGGCAATGGCGAAGCTTATACCCGCCGTGGTGACCTGCGACACCATTCCCTCGGCCAGCTTAGTAATGGCGCGGGTCAGCTGATTATTGGCGATGGTGGGACTATCGCCATACCGCCGCATACCAAGATGGAGATCGCCGCTGATGGCTCTATCTCCATTCAGCCCCTCGGGCAGGGCCCGGACACCATTGCCGTGGTGGGTCGTATCAAGCTGGTCTCCCTCGATAGTGACGCCTTATATAAAGGCAAAGATGGTCTGCTGCGCTTAAAAGGTGGCGCCACGGCTGAAGAGGACGCCAATATTTCGCTGGTATCGGGTGCTCTGGAAGCCAGCAACGTCAACACCATTTCTACCATGGTGAAGATGATAGAGCTGCAAAGAAGTTATGAAACTCAGATCAAAATGATGAAAACCGCTGCCGATAATGATCGCGCTTCGGCTGAATTAATGAAAATGAATTGAGTGTTTGACGCGCGATAGCACATCAAATGAAGACGGTTTTGGGGAATTAAAATGCAAGAATCACTGTGGATAGCAAAGACCGGGTTGGACGCACAGCAAACCCGTATGGCGACCATCTCAAACAACCTGGCCAACGTTAGTACGGCGGGTTACAAGCGGGGTCGGGCCGTATTTGAAGACCTGCTCTATCAAAACCTTCGTCAGGTGGGCGCACAGACATCTCAAGACACAGAATCGCCCTCTGGCTTAATGCAGGGTACGGGTGTTCGTGTCGTCGCCACCGAGAAGCTCTTTACCCAGGGCAACCTCGAGACCACAGAAAGTGCCCTGGACGTAGCGATTGAGGGTAAGGGGTTTATTCAGGTCTTAATGCCTGACGGTACTATTTCTTATACCCGTGATGGTTCGATGGCTCTCGATTCTGACGGGCAGTTGGTCACCTCCAACGGTTATCCAATCGAGCCCTCCATTACCATCCCTCAGGATTCTCAATCGATCACCATTGGCACCGACGGCATCATTTCGGTGCTGGCGCCCGGTGATACGGAGCCCTCCCAGGTGGGCACTTTACAGCTGGCCGACTTCGTCAACCCCGCTGGCCTGCAAGCCATTGGCAAGAACCTTTATTTAGAATCCGGTTCCAGCGGTAATCCGCAGACCGGCAACCCGGGCCTCAATGGTTTGGGCTCGATTATGCAAGGCTATGTCGAGAGTTCGAATGTCAATGTGGTGGAGGAGCTGGTGTCGATGATCGAAACCCAGCGTGCCTACGAAATGAACTCCAAGGCCATCTCCACCACCGACCAAATGCTCCAGTACATCAGTAACAACCTGTAAACCAGGCTTGAATAGGAACGGGACATCGCTATGAAAACGGTAATGCTAAAAAAGCCCCTTCGCCTTCTTTCTTCGTTCGGTGCGGTAACTTTATTGAGCGCCTGTATGGTGACACCGCAACCCGATGCACCGGGTTACGAGCCGGTAGCGCCAGTCGCGATGGTGAGGCCAGAGCAAAATACCGGCGGCCTTTATCAGGCGGGTTACGACCTTGTACTGTTTGAAGACCTACGTGCTAGCCGGGTCGGTGACATCATTCAGGTTTTGCTGGTTGAGCAAATGGATGCCGCGAAAACCAGTAAAACGGAGCTCGATAAAGAGAGTAAAACGGGTTTGCCAACTCCAACCCTGTTTGGCCACATTCTCGATGATCTCGGTATTAGTATTGACTCAAACTCTGAGTTTGAGGGCGAAGGTAAAAGTAATCAGAGCAACCACCTGAGCGGCAGTATTGCGGTCACCGTTTCCCAAGTGCTGCCCAACGGTAACCTGGTGGTGCAGGGTGAAAAGTGGATACAGATTAATCAGGGCGGCGAATATGTTCGCCTTAAAGGCATTATTCGACCCTCCGATGTGAGTTCCGACAATACCGTACTTTCAACGCATATCGCCGATGCGAAAATTTCCTACGGTGGTAAAGGTTCTCTGAATGAAGCCAATACCTCTGGCTGGCTGGTTCGCTACTTTATGAGTCCTCTTTGGCCCTTCTAGGTTGGACTTCTTTTTAGCAGGCAGCTTACGGAGCAGGAGTAAACAATGATGATTATCCTTATACAGATGCAAAAAATGATCTTGAGCCTCAAGCGCCTTCGTGCGCCCGGTTTTGTGGCGTTGCTATTGGTCTGCACCGCTTTGCCCGTCGCGGCCGAGCGTCTCAAAGACATGACCTCCATTGCCGGAGTGCGTTCAAACCATCTGGTGGGTTACGGCCTGGTGATTGGTCTCGATGGCAGCGGTGATTCCACCAACTCGGCACCCTTTACTGTGCAGAGTTTAAAAAGCATGCTCGCCAAGTTTGGTGTTGTCGTGCCGCCGGATGTTAACCCCTCCCTGAAAAATGTCGCGGCAGTGATGATCCACGCCGAGTTGCCGCCTTTTGCCAAGCCCGGCCAACGCATTGATATCACCGTGTCCTCCATTGCCAATGCGAAAAGCCTGCGTGGTGGTAGTTTACTGATGGCACCTTTAAAGGGTGTCGATGGCCAGGCCTACGCTATCGCTCAGGGCAATATGGTGGTCGGTGGTTTTGGTGCCGAGGGTGGTGATGGTTCTAGTGTCACCGTCAACATACCCAGTGTTGGCCGCATTCCCAATGGTGCGACCGTTGAAAAAGAAGTGCCCACGGCTTTTTCTCAGGCTGGCCCGATAGTGTTGAATTTGAAACGGCCAGATTTCACCACGGCAATGCGCGTGGCCGAACAAATCAATGCAGTGGTTGGCGATGGTACGGCTCTGCCAATCGATAGCTCGTCAGTACAGGTGCGCTCGCCCGTTAATCAGGGTCAGAAAGTAGCATTCCTGGCCATGTTGCAGGCTATCGAGGTAACACCCGGTGAGGCGCCAGCCCGCGTCATCATCAATGCCCGCACCGGCACTATTGTTATTGACAGTCATGTGCGGGTGATGCCGGTCGCCGTGTCCCATGGCAGTCTTACCGTTTCTGTTTCTGAATCTTTAGATGTTAGCCAGCCCAGTGCTTTCGCCCGTCGCGGCCGCACGGTGGTAACGCCGAGCTCTGACGTGTCGATCACTCAGGAGAACAACCCTATGTTCCTGATGGGTGGCAAAACAGGCGTCGCGCTAAAAGACGTGGTCAGAGCCGTCAATAACATCGGCGCCGCCCCCGGTGACCTGGTGTCGATTCTTGAAGCCCTGAAACAAGCCGGTGCCCTGCGCGCCGAGCTGATCGTGATATAGGTATTGAGTCATGGCCCTTCAAACACTCGCTAGTCAGCAAGCTCCAGCCCAGCAGATCTACCACAGCTTTTCGGGTTTTGAGCAGATGCGTGCCCAGGCCCGCGATGGCGATAGTGAAGC